>JBPOFV010000190.1:0-4951 GCA_051252335.1 Marinicella sp.
GGCTATAGAGGCACGTTCATTCACCCAGAAGCATTGGCTAATTGTACGATTGACCTCAATGCCTGGGTGACTAAACACCTGACCGAAACCATTGCCACTTTCAGAAAAGCAGGCGTTACGGATTCAGAAATACGCATCGCTTTTGCCGATGTTCTTAACCAAACTAATGGAGGCTAACATGACAAACTTATCCATATTCTATGTTGTGTTTATGGCACAAATTTTATTACTTTCAGTTTATTTTCCTGTTAAATTGATTAAACGCATGAAGTTCATTCATAAGGAATACCCGGCGAGAACTCATCCAAAATTATATCCAAAATCCACCAACTTCTATAAAAAGTCAATCAACATGTATTCAACACTCAATGCTTTGATATTCATTGTTGGTTGTGTTGTTGTTTACTTTATCTATGAAGGCAGCCTGGTGGGAGAGAAAGGTGTTAATTTGATGCTACCATGGTTTTATTTCATGCTTCAAATGATCCCCACTTGGCTGCTTGAGATCTTTGGTTTCAAAATGTCTAAACTGATGAAGCTTGAAGATACCAGAACCAAGAAATCAGCTCAATTAGAGCCCAGAAATTTATTGCAATACATATCACCTTATTTGTTGCTAACGGTCATATTGGCTTATGTGGGATTTGCAACCTTTGCATTTTATTTAGAAGGGTTTGAATTCGACATTGAAGGTAAGGCATTCTTAATGTGTTTGATCTTATTGATGGGTTATGTATTTTTCTTTGTCCTGATGGCATGGCTGATATACGGCAAAAAACAAGATCCCTACCAAAGCAGCAAAGACCGCATCAAAGCAGTTTCTATGGTCATTAAGACTTACTGCTACACCATGATAATTTGTGCATTTTTCTTGGCCTTCACTTTAGCTGTAATTTCGCTAGGCTTGAAATCATTGATGCCAGTTGCCATGAGCTTTTTCCTACAGTTTATTGTGGCTATTTCTATGGGCTACATGTTAGCGAATAACCGCATTGAAGATATTGACTTTGATGTTTATAAAAATGATTAACAAATTATGAAAATTACTTACCAAACAGTTATTAACGAATATATTTCAGGAGCCACTCCATGAATCACAATGAATTATTTTACTTGGTCTACCTGAGTCAGATTGCCATGATCTCTATCATCATTCCTATGTGGATTAAAAAGCGATTTGACAACATGGTATTAAATCATCCACCCGCAATCTACCCAAAACTGTATCCGGTTTCTATCGATACAATGCGTTATGCCATGAAAACTTTCAGAATTTTGAATGCCATGATGGTGTTTATTGGCCTGTTAATCATTGGTATTACCTTAATCACTCAATCCGCTGAGTTATTGAATTGGGACACTCAAGCCATGCTGACAGTTACTTTCCTTCTACAATTATTGCCATTCCTGTATTTGGGCTTGTCGGGAATTAAATACCAACAAATAATGCGGCAAGTCGGCCAGCCTACAAAAAGAAAAGCGCAATTAACACCCAGAAATTTATTGGATTTTGTGCCAAAACAGTTACTGATCGCCACATTCGTGACTTTTATTAGTTATGCAATGGTGGTTATATACATTCAGCAAAATCCATTTCCAGGCTTTGCGGGATATTGGAATATTTTGTATGTTTTCTTACTTAATATATTTTATATTTTTATGATCCACCGGATTCTCAGTGGCAGAAAAATGGATCCCCATCAAGCACAAGAAGATCGTTTAAATCATACCCGCTTAATCGCTAAAATTTTAATCATGGGGGCTATTTTGTGTAATCTATTTCTGACCATCAGTATGGTGTTGTCAGTGCTCGATTTAAGGCACATTGGCGACATCATCCAATCATTGTATTTCCAACTGGTGGCATTGATGATGAGTCAAACCAGCACCTACGAACCCAATAACTATGATGTTTATCGCGCTGATTCAAACATGGTTCATACCAATTAAAACCTAAGACTAACAGGAAACAATTATGAAAAATAAACAAATAATACAGGCAATGATATTGTTGATGTCGATGATTGTGTTACTCACACTACCTGCTTATGCTTTGACTGAGCCTTCATCAATAGAGGAAAAGCTTAAACAACTGACAACCGAACTTGAAGCCAAAAGAATAGAGTTTCATATACCAGGCATGGCGATTGCGGTAGTTAAAGATGACAAAATAATCCTGTCAAAAGGATTTGGTGTGATGGATATGGAGCAACAAACTCCTGTGACACCTGAAACATTGTTTTCAATCGGTTCAAGCTCAAAGGCATTTACTGCGACCCTGGTCGGCATGTTTGTAGACCAAGAAAAATTGGACTGGGACGATCAAGTAATAAATCATTTGCCAAATTACCAGTTTAAAGTTGACGATGAGGTTTTACCCATTACCTATAGAGACATGTTGTCACACCGCACTGGTTATACGCGCAATGATCTATTGTGGGCCAGTGGCAAGGCCAGCAGGGAAACCATTTTAAATACAGCGACACAGGCCGAACCAGTTGATGATTTCAGAAAAAACTTTTTCTACAACAATGTGATGTTTTTAGCTGCTGGTGAAGCCATGGCCAAAGTCTCTGGAAAATCATGGGATCACTTATTGAATGACATGATCATTAACCCATTGGGTATGAAAAACACAACTTCTCTTCATGAAGCAGCTGTTGCAAATCGACAGATTTCAATGGGTTACCAATGGAATGATGCGACCGAAGAACATGATCTGATGCCGCGTAGAAACCTTAATAATGTAGCACCAGCAGGCGGTATATATTCCAATGTCAATGACATGGCCCAATGGGTGCGATTTCAATTAAACCAAGGTCAAGTGAAATCTGAACAAGGTAATAAACAACTTATTTCTCAACAAGTATTACTCGAAACACACGAACCTCAAATTGATATCGCTTCTGAAGTTGATTATGGTATGGGATGGATGTTACGACAATGGCAAAATCAAAAAGTCATTGAACACGGTGGAAATATCGACGGCTATGGTGCGCAAGTGGCTTTGTTACCTGAATCTAACCTTGGTTTTGTGCTATTAACCAATGTCACAGCCACTCCCCTACAACAACTCTCAATGAACATTGTTTGGGACCATTTGGCAGAGACTAAGGAAACAGCAAATCAAACGACTGAAGCTAAAATAGATTATCAAAAATATACCGGAGACTATCATGCCAATTTCGGGCCTTTTAGAGACACTTTTTTTACCTTTTTGGTCAAAGAAGATGGCAAGCCTGCAGTGGACGTTCCCGGACAAATGGTCTATGAACTGGTCGATCCAGATGATACAGGTAAATGGTTTTTTAAATTAACTAACACCATTTCTGTTTCTTTTGATTACGACTCAAATGGCGCCATAGCAGCCATGCGGATGCAACAAAATGGATTGAATTTTGAGTTGCCGCGAAAAGATTTTGACATACTACCTGAAACAGAAGTCAGTAATTTTAACGAGTTTTTGGGTTTATATGAATCGAAAAAATTGAAAGGCAATATTAAAGCCATGATTCAAAATCATCGACTGACCATGGACGTACCGAACCAAATGGCTTATGAACTGCATTTACCTGATGACAATGGATTTCGCCAGTTTCGAATTAAAGGCGATACCAGCGTTAAATTCATCAGAGATGACTCAGGAGTTGTGACTGCTGTAGAACTGTATAAAAACCAAAATGAATTGGTTGAAACAGCCCATAAAATTCCAGATACAACTGCAGAGGCTCTACCTACAGTAGAAGACATCATGCAATTGCGCAAAACCAAAAAAAGAATAAAAGCACTGAAGAAGAAAAGTGGCTTCATGATTACCGGTGAAATTAAAGTCCTCAGCTCAGGCATAACTGGACAAGTCACCACTCAGTTTGACCACGAACATAACTACAGAAAATTCATGGATTTTGGGGTGTTTGGTGCAATCACTACAGTGGTCAATGAAAACCGTGGCAGCACGTATGGCATCAACCCATATACAGAACTAACAGGCAAATACCTTAAACAGGTCCAAAGAGAAAGTCCTTTATCAAGTGTGGATTGGCACTCACATTACGACCACATAAAAGTTATTGGAACTACTGAAGTCAATGACCAAAAAGTTTATGAATTGACCTTAAAAGAACAGGATTTGCCTGCTGTAACTGCCTATATAGACACCATCACAGGTGATGTCATGAAAATTAAAGCACAAATATTAATTCCTTCCATAGGTTCTGTTGGTATCGAAGTTATCCATGCTGATTATAGAGAAAAACACGGCTTAAGAATTCCATTCAAAACCACTATAAAAAACCCCATGATGGGAGAAATGGTGCTTAATTACAACACATTCAAAGCCAAACAAAAATTTGCTCCCGATCTATTCAATACCTCAAAACCTGCTATTAAGAATTAAGTCAGGAAATTAAACAAAAAAAAGGCGGTTACGTTTCTAGTAGTCGCCTTGATTGAAGGCCCTTTGAGCCCTTAACTGTTTTCACTTATTATTTGTTTGGCTTTCTTAAGCTCCATTTTTTTGGCAATACTTGACATGGCACGGTCTAACAATGGAATTTGTTTTAACAGTCTAAAATCACTAGACCGCAATTTGTCCGCCAGTTCAACCGGGAATAAATCAATCACTTTACCCCCTTTGGCATTAACAAATAATAATTTACCACTGATGGGGCTGATCCAAGATAACTTAACTCGTTGCGGCTTTTCTTTGGAGTCTATTTCAATCCACTCTCCTAATTTAACACTCAAAGAGGCTTCATGGTACTGATCCTCTATGATTTCTAATCCTTCAGGTGGCTGCATGCTTAAGTCTGGATTTTCGATCAATTCTCCTACACTGGAATCCATATTAAATTCTTTAGACAATTTCAATATCTCAGCTGGATCTATAAACTCTACTGGAGACTCCGTTGTTCGTAAACCATTAATTTCCTCTAAACAATCTTGCATCTCT
>JBPOFV010000191.1:0-4938 GCA_051252335.1 Marinicella sp.
GTCTGTGATTGAAGACTTGTGTCAAGAAGTGGTGATCTTGCATCAAGGCAAATTACATGCACATCATGCCATAGATCAAATCGTGGTTAAGCGTGAAGCCTTGACTGTTAAATTGGCTGATCATCCTACGGCTGAACAGTTGGCAGAACTTAAACAGTGTGATTGGATTAATGAAATTAAAGTTGGTAAAGCGGGCAGTTGTTTGATGGTGGTTTATTACAACCCTGAAGCTGTTGAAGATGTAGAGGTCAACCTCTTGTTACAACTTAAGAAAATGGGCATGACTTATCGTGAATTTACCAAAGGTGAGCGATTACAAGAATACATGACAGATAACTTTTGATTGATCCTCAATCAGGCCAACAAACCGCCCAGTCTAAAAACCATATGGCCATTTAAATAAATTTTAAAATCATTCGTTTTCTGATTTCACATCAATGGCCTGAACACTGCCAGCTTCAACTTGAACATGAATAACCAAGGGTCGACAACAGACATAACAGTCTTCAACGTATTGTTGGTCGCTGACAGAACAATCAACAACCGTTGCAAAAGATTCCCAACAACTTGGGCATTGAATTTTGACTGTTTCTAGGCCATTCATGCTGCTGTAATCATGTTAATTTGATACTGTACTTTAAGAATATTTCAATAAACTGAGTTTATCTCAGAATTCATGACAAGGTGGGATAAATTAATCTGCTGTGCAGTTATTAAAACAAGCATATTGATTAAATTTTGACTGAGTTAGGGTATGATATTATGAGAATTTAAGGTGGAAGGTATATGAAACAATTTGGTTGCTGTGGGCTATTTATGATTTTGCTCTGTTGTTCAAATGAACACAGGCCTACACTGCCTCAGCATGCCATCAATACAATTGCCTTTGGGTCTTGTAATAAGGAATATGAACCACAACCATTTTGGCCAGTGATTGCCGCTGAAAATCCAGATGTTTGGATATGGTTGGGTGATAATATCTATGCCGATACCGATGATATGTCGCTTATGGCAAAAAAATACCGCCAACAATTAAAAGTCCCTGAATACCAACAATTTGCATCTACTGTACCGATAACTGGGATCTGGGATGATCATGATTATGGCATGAATGATGGAAATCGAACCTTCTCTAAAAAGCATCAAGCCAAAGAACAATTCATGCAATTTATGAATCTAGAGCCTTCCCATTCCATGTCTGACCATGAGGGTATTTATCACAGCATGCAGTTTGGTTTACCACCACAACAAATCAAGTTGATTTTGCTGGATACTCGCACTTTTCAAGACCCTTTGGTTAAGTTGCCCAGTGGCGGCTCAAAAAACTATAAAGAAAACCAAGGTACGGTCTTAGGAAAAGAACAATGGCAGTGGTTGACCAATGAATTGAAACAATCAAAGGCCAACATCAATTTAATCGCCAGCAGTATTCAGGTCATTGCAGAAGATCATCGATATGAAATGTGGTCAAATTTCCCCAACGAACGAACTCAATTATTGGATTTAATTGCCGCTTCAAAAGTTAAAAACCCCATCATATTATCAGGTGACAGACACTTGTCTGAAATCTCAAAAATTCATTGGCAAGGACAAGACATATATGACATCACAGCCAGCGGCATGACCCATTCATTCAGTGGCAATGAAGAGTACAATTCGCATCGTTTAGGACAATTGGTGGTGGATGAGTCATTCTCTACATTGGAGATAGATTGGTACAATAAATCAGCCAAAGTCAGCCAGTTCAGTATTGATGGTAAAGTTTTGAATCAAATAGAAATACAGCTCTCTGATTGATCATGACTTGTCACATTACTGATTCATTTTCAATGAGATTAAGATAATGGTGTTAGATTGGTCTGAATGTTTGTAACTTTTGGCTCATTACTGCGTTACCTATACCAATCAATGAATAAATAAGAGGATAGATCAATGAAAAAATTAGTATTAGCCAGTGCCATCAGCCTGGTTGCATATTCAGCATATGCCGGAAATAACATGAAATTTGACCGATCTTTAGAAATGTCAACAGATCGCATCAGTGCCGTTGAATTTGATGTCGGTGCTGGGTCATTAGAAATAGTTGGTACATCTGGCAATGAAATCATCATTAATGCCACCATTGAATCAGATGACTTTCGTGATATGGATGACTTTGTAGAGACATTCGAAGATAAAATGGTTTTTAAGATTGACCGTGAAAGTGAATATGCCGTGGTGTATGCCAAAAACAAAGACCAAAATGGCATGAACTGGGGTAAGTCTAAAAACATCATGATTCACTTAGAAGTTGAATTGCCAAGAGGTATGGATTTGGTGATCGATGATGGCTCTGGTCCAATGACCGTAGAGAATATTGATGGTACGGTGAAAATTGATGACGGTTCAGGCCCGATGACATTGAGAAATATAGGTAATGATGTCAGCATTGATGATGGTTCAGGCCCAATTATGATTTCTGATATCCAAGGTGACTTGATGATCGATGATGGCTCTGGCCCGGTTGAAGTCGAAGGTGTGACAGGAAATGTGGATATCGAAGACGGTTCAGGCTTGATCAAAGCAGATGACATTGCTGGTGACTTTAAAGTCGATGATGGCTCTGGCGACGTGGTTGTACAAAACTTAGGTGGTGAATTTAAGTTGGTTGATGACGGTTCTGGTTCGATCAAAATTAACGGTGAAAAATGGGGTAGAAAGTCCCATTAAGCTTGTTTTAAATACAAGTAAAAACGGTGTAAACAAAGGCGTGATCATTCACGCCTTTGTTGTAATTATTTTCAACGCACTTCTATATGCCTGATCAAGCCATCGACCACCACCAATCGCTCTGTACCTGTTCGGTGATGCTCTTTGTGATTCAAATCAATTGAATGCATACTGAATTTAACTTCAGTGATGTGAGGTGTCAGTGCCTGTATTTGATCAATTTTCCATTGCAGCAATTGCTGTGATTGGTAGAAGTTTTCCATCATCTGCATGATGTCTTTAACTCCAAAATATAAACCTGTTGATACTGAACTGTAAGTTGCATCAGGATGAATTAATGTTCGTATGTTGGATAAATCTGCTTGATTAGACCAGGCGAAATATTGTTTGGTGACAGTCAGTGAATCGGTTTGCATAAGAACTATTGTGACACAAAAAAGCCCATTAATTGAATGGGCTTTGACGTTTTCTTTTGAAATATTATTTATCCAAAGATGGCTTTTAATATAAAGAAGAAAATAATTGATAATGATGCGCCAGCAGGAATGGTGATGACCCAAGATGCAAATATGTTTCGCACCACTTTTAAATCAATGGCAGAAATTCCGCGTGCCATACCAACACCCAAGACAGCTCCCACCAATGTTTGAGTGGTTGAAATAGGCATGCCGGTCCCTGAAGCCACCACAATCGTAGTTGAAGCTGCCAGTTCTGCAGCAAACCCACGTGAAGGTGTTAAATGCGTGATTTTTTGTCCCACAGTTCTGATCACTCGGATACCATAAGTGGCCAAGCCAATAACGATACCTATACCACCTAAGAGTAGAATCCAAGTTTGAACACCTGCTTTGGCTGAAACTATTCCTGTTTGTGCGGTTGAGACAATGGCGGCAACTGGACCAACAGCATTGGCCACGTCATTGGACCCATGGGCGAAGGCTAAGCCAGAAGCTGTAATCACCATTAAAACAGCAAATACCCGTTCAACTGTATAAAAATGAAAATCCTTCTCTTTCTTTTTATCCACTTTTATTTTTGAGATAAAAAAGGCTCCAATCAGTGCCACTAAAACACCTGAAATGGCAGCATAGGAATAAGCTTGTGGATCTGATAGTTCTAACCCAACATGTTTCAGACCTTTTTTAATGGTTACCAAGGTCAAAACAAATGCCGTGATAAACATGTAGAACGGTACATACCTTTTGGCTTTTTCTAATGGATTTTTTTGTTTCAAAATCAAGTGATGTACAGTTTGGAAAATCAAGAAAGCCAAAAAGCCTGCTATAACTGGCGTAATAATCCAGCTCATGACAATGTCACCCACTTTGCCCCATTTAATCGCTTCAGTGCCAATACCAACGGCTGCAAAACCAACCACTGCACCAACGATAGAGTGCGTGGTTGAAACTGGCCACCCTTTTTTGGAAGCCAATAACAGCCAACAACCGGCAGCCAATAATGAAGCAAGCATACCAAACACCAATAATTCTGGGTTCCCAACAATTGATTCTGAGTCAATGATACCTTTACGAATGGTTGAGGTCACTGCTCCACCAGCCAAAACGGCACCAGCAAATTCAAATATTGCGGCAATAATAATGGCTTGTTTAATGGTAATGGCTTTAGAGCCTACTGATGTTGCCATGGCATTGGCAACGTCATTGGCGCCAATACCCCAGGCCATAAATCCACCAAATACGCCAGCCAGAATGACATAAGTTAACCCATATGATAATTCAAATTCCATGATAATCCCCTATTTAGCCAATAACAATTCTAAGCGTCGACCAATGCGTTCTGCCTGATCGGCCACATCGCCTGTCATATCGATTAATTTATATAAAAACATCACTTCAACCGGAGGCAAGTCATTTTCCATGGAAAAGACATTGGCTTGTAGGTTGTTTTGCATGCCGTCAGTTTCGGTTTCAATTCTGTCTAGTTTTGCAATCAGCTTTTCTACCACTTTAACTTCTGCTCCACGAAATCCAGTTTCATATAACTCATCCAGTTCATTGACGCTTTGCTTGGCTTTCTTGGCGGCATCAACACACCTTTCGACGAACTCTATGAATTGATCATAGATGCTGGCAGGTACTTGTAATTTGCGCACTTTAACCATGCTAGAAATTTGTTTGCTCAAGTTTGCTACTTTATCTTGAACCAATACCAATTCAAGTAAGTCTTGTCTCGGAACAGGCATAAACAAACTTTTAGGCAAATTGGCTC
>JBPOFV010000192.1:0-4919 GCA_051252335.1 Marinicella sp.
TGCCAGCACAGGCAACATTCTTGACCATAAAAAACCAAACCAGGTTATCTTGTTATTGGTAACTTCCATTACTGAACGTATAAAGAAAAATACCGCTGCACTGATTACCAGTACATCAATAAACAAAGACAATGATGTGTCATTCAATCCACCAAGCAAAGTTCGCTGGAATGTAACTTTCAAATGATGTAAAAGCCTAAAAAGCTGATTTGGTGGAGGCAATCCTTCACCATCTTGAGCACCAGCTAAAGATGAATATAAAACCAAGCATGTAACTAGAAAAGATTTCATTGGTTAAAAGTCAAACCCCTCAAATGCCAGTGGATCTATTTCAAGGCGTTTATTGCTTTCTAAAATCATTTGATTCATGGACATTTCAATGATTTTTTGTTTATCCATGAAATCATCATTTTGAGTCATGATGATATGCTTAATGCCATTTATTAATTCTTCATTTTGTTGTGTGATAAGTAACAGTTGAGAATTGAGCATCATTGTTGCTTGGCCTTGTGAATTATCTCCAAAGGATGCAATCGTTGATTTTTGAGTTGATATTTTGTTTTGACGTTTTTCAGCGTGTTCCTTACGTGATGAAACATAATAATATGAATTCATACGATGATTTATTGTTGCCATTTGAGAGTTACGCGTTCTTTTCAACAATTCGCTTAAAGCTGGATTACGTTGAGACAATATTTCAATCATTTCATCAAAAACCACATCTGGAACTAAACCATGTGCATCATCAATTACAGTTTTTATGTTTTCACGCCATGTTTCATCTACAGGCAAATATTTAATAAGATTGTATGCATCACGGGCTTGAACAGCAGAAACAACATCTCTTACATCAGATAACATGCCACCAATGCTCGACAAAGCAGCAAATGTCTGATTCCACAATCCACCACCTTCAAATGCTTTACCTAAATGCTCTGATTGCTTAACCAATTCTCTATAGTCCTGGAGCATTTGTGTGTATTGGCGAACTTGTTGAACGTAATTGTTTAGGTTGGTCAAATAGTTGATAGGATCATGTACCACCCATTGTGCGCGACTTGGAAAGACCCAAAGGCTTAAGAAAAATACGGTAAATAATAGTGAGTGTTTCATGCCATCACCTCATGTTGGTTTTGTTCAATTTCAACTGGATTTGATGTGAAGTTTTTAAGGTAATAAGCAGAAGGGGAAAAGGTCAGCCTTTTAGAAATACCCGCCTCCCTTTGAATGAGATAAACTTCACGCCTTGGAGCAAGCGCTTCAATGTGATCTAATTCCTTTTCAGATAATTTGAATGTTGTCTTATAGTTGTCTCGATCCATCTCAGGATTTGAAGTAAATAATAATGTGGCCACTGCGGTTCTTAAAGATGACCAAAAATCAAGAGCACCCAATTCAGCAACGTCTTGAGTAAAAAAGCCAAGGCCAATTAGGTATTTGTTGCCCGTACGAGATAGATTATCTACAACATCCTGAAAAGCTTTTGATTTAAGGGGAGTATGAGCTTCATCTACAAATAAAAATTTAGGCAAATGCGCAGGAGTACGATGTTTAAAATCTGTTACTACTTGATTTAGTAAAGTGTAGTAAGCAACCTCGCTCAATGATTTGAGTTGATAAACATGCTCTAAATTAAAACAGTTTATCCGAGCAAATGATGAAGAAACGCTGGTAAAAAAATGTTGGTTAACACCATCTACAAATCGAATAATTTTCGCAACGATTGCTTTTGGCAATAAGTTAACCAAATATGTAAATGTATGCTTTTCAGCAGGCATTTCTAAGAGGCGACTAGACCAGATTTCAATTTCTAATTTTTCTTCATTTGAAAAAGGTTCTGAAGCGACCATATCAAGCAAAGTAACCATATGTTCGATGAACATATAGTCATTGACACCCTTAACCCAATCATCAAATGGATTGTAATTATATTTAGGCAATTCAAAAATAGCCGATTGGTCATCGAAGTGATTAGCTACTGGATAAGAACCTTTATCTATGTCCAAAAAAGATACTTTACCGCCCCACTTTAGCATCATAGAGGCGATAAAGTTCTTCATGAAAGTTTTACCTGAACGTGTGGAGCCAATCCCTAGCATTAAAGATTGTTGCCCTGCATAGGGTGAGAATGCAAAACGTTCATGCGTTTCGGTTTCCAGAAACAATAATGGCTCATCCTTTCCAATCACCCCAATGTCTTTTTGGCCTAAGTTTTGTGTGTAGCACAAACTCAAGGCTCCATATTGGTGAGTATTAATTTTTAAGAACCTGGCACAATGATTGTGATTCGAGGGAATTATTGAGTGAAATGCAGCCATAAGGCCTGCTGATTCCCAAACCAATCTACCAGAGCCAGCTATAACTGCTGTTTCAATCTTAGTTTTAACCTCAGCTAAAGCTGACGCCCTTTTGCTAAAAGGGAAAATACTAAATGCACCATTTCCATAGACTATTTCATGTTCTTTAGCTTCATTAAGCTGTTGAAGTTTTTTATAAAGATGAGGATTTGATTTTTGTAAGTCATTGACTACTCCAGATGCATTAGAATTTCGTGATTCAATCAAGCGCTTCACAGGATTATATTCAACTTGTTCTGCTTTAATTTTTGCTGTTGAAAACGTAGTCAATCGTTGCAAAGATGTATATGGTTTAAAACAAGTAAAAGCCAAGAATTCGCCATCAATGGCAAGAATATCAACTTTTGAAAATGTCCAAAAATCAGGTTTGGTTTTACCTACAAAACGAATGATTGATCCTGCCCCTACAAAAACAGGTTTAGCACCATTAAATTGCAAGGATGATGAATTATCTATATCGACTTTGAATATTTCAGGTGTGGGTATATCCAGAGACAGGCCTGTTTCACATTTCAGTGGAGAGTTATTTAGATATTGAGTATCAAATGAAACTAAAAAAGCTAAAAAGTTACTTACTTCATTCTTATCAAGTTGACGACATACAAAGAAATCTTCGGTTGAAATTATTTGCGATGAAAATCGATTTAGAAGATTCAAAAATGAAACATAGTTTCCTTTTAAAGAAGTTTCAATTAAATTTATGTGATCAGTTTCAGTAAATGATTTTTTTAGCTCAGTAAATGATTTTTTTTTTGAAAAAAAAGAAAAAATAGATTTAATCATGTCAAAAACAGACGTATCTTTTAGTGCATCGGAATAGCATGACAAAGCCCATACTAACTTTGATTGATACGCAACCTTTGAGTTCACATGGTTAATGTGGTCCTTAATTAGATTATCAGTATTGCTTTCACCAACTAGTTCCATCGACACATCCCCTGCCCTGTACTTAACAAAATATTGTTGAACAACAAGTTGATCAGGTAGTGATTCAAAAACTGTTTTTAGTGAATCGGCAACTAAATATTTATCATCAATCGATAAGTTGTCTTTGTCATGTAGTGATAATTCAAAAACCGCAACCATTGATGGAAAATCTTTTGCATATGACAGTAAACAATTATTTTCAAAACCGTAAAATGGAAGCAAATTCTGAATAGCTTTTGACATTTGATTATCCGTTGTAAAGTGAAACAATTATGTTGATACCAAATATGAGCAACAAAATAGCAGCACCGTATTTCATCAAATCAGATATGAACCCTGCATTTGGTTTCACTGCATAGCCAATTACAAACACGATAAAAAGTATCAATGACATAAACAGCATATATGGGCCAGTTAGCCAGTTAAGCATGTTTTGTAAAAAGCCAGTGAATGAATCAAAATATCCAGAATCATTTGCATCTGGCAAGTCTATTTCCGTTGAAAATGCAACGCCTGAGAAGAATAATAAAATTAATATTTTTAGATGTTTCATGCGCACCTCCTAATAGATGTTTCTTTATAAATACGGTGGTTTATTTGAGCAGGCAAAGATTTAGACTTTAAGTAAACTGTTAGAGCTTGTGGGTCATTTCTGTGTAAATAAAAAATACCAGGTATCAAAGTTATTGATAAAAGAAAACCTAGTAAGAATGACTGATAGAAAGAAAAAAACGCTATAAAACAAGTAACTATAAATAAATGAAATGGAACATTACCTATGGTTTTGTCATTAAATAACTCTATTTCGTTAAGTGTTTTATGATTATTATGTGATATCATGGCATTATCCGGTTTAAATATGTATGTTTAAAAGTATGTAACAATATATGTTTAAAGTAACATACCTTTTGAATTATACACACATAAAGAATAGAAACAAGAAAAAATGCACGATAGTAAGAATGTTCAACGCACAACTATATTTGTGAACAAAAACAAGAAAACAGATTTTGATGACTTAATTAAAGGAGTTAAGGATTCAGGAATTAAAAATATGTCATTCTCAAAGATGTGTATATTAGGGTCTGAATTGATAACCGAAATATACAACAACTTGAGCGAGGAAGAACTGGAGTCAGTTCATGATATTTATGACTTGCGTGAGATTATGTTTAAAAAAATAATTAGAAAAACAGATTGATAGTTATTTACAACATTAACAATCTTCATTCAGTGACTTTTCTTCAGCAAGATACTCTCCTTTTTTAACATCATATAGCTCTTTTACCATTCTTACTCCTGTGGTTTGATTAAATGAAACGTAAATCACCAAATCAATTGTTTCATCTGCTGTAATCAACCAATCCTCTTTATTGATATTAGAATTTTTTGTTGCCAGTGTTGCCAAGCGTCTAGTCGTAACTTTTGCATTATCTGCATGGATGGTAGAGACTGTACCGCTAAAACCGGCCTCTATAGACTCAATATAAGTTCGTGCAACAGCAGGATCTAATATTTCACCTACAATCATGTAACGGGGTGAATTTCTTAAACAAAAACTTAAAGCTTTTTCTGCCGATTCTGGATTCCTGTGATTAATGTCTATAACAAATCCATTTTTAAATGTTAAATTTA
>JBPOFV010000193.1:0-4918 GCA_051252335.1 Marinicella sp.
CATGATGACTGTTTAAAAAAAGCCCTGAATTCAGGGCTTTTTTTGTGGTTATTTGCTCAATGCTTGTAAATATAAATCAGCCACATCCAAAGGTTTAGCTAAACTGTCCGGATTTTCTGCTGGCCAAGCCTTAGCCCTTAATGGAGTGTGCATAGGCGGTGGCGTAATGGTGTCAACATTAACGCCTTGGTTTTCACACTCTTGGGCCAGTATTTTACTGAATTGTTCTAATGCCGCTTTACCTACGCCATATTGGCCCCAATAAGCTTTGGCCACGGTTTGTTGATCATCTGAAGTAAATAACACCGAACCTTTACTCTTCAAAATTAATGGCAACAAGGCTTGAGTTAAAAAGATGGGTGAATTGACATTGACTTGCATTTCTTTCAGCCACCGCGACGCTTCGTACAATAAAAAGGGAGTCAGGCTACCAAACTCGGCTGCGGTATGAATTAAGCCATCTAATTGGCCAAAGTTTTCTTTGATCAATTTACTTAACTTCAAATAGTCATTGGGTGTTGCACCAACCAAGTTCATGGGATACATCACTGGCTCAGGCAATTTCCGTTTCACCAATTCATCACACAATTTATCTAATGCCTTGGGGTTTTTGTCGCTGATAATTAAATTGACATCATTTTGTGATAAGCGCAATGCAATGGCTGAGCCCAGGCCGCCACAAGCGCCCGTCAGAAAGACCGTTTTATTGGCTAATTGTTGGTATTTTTCCATACTTGGCTAAATTGACACTCAAATTTGATGCCAGAATTCTATCAGCTTTAACAAAAAATAAATACTGAAAATCTGCTATCCGTTACATGTACAGTGATTATTCTCATACTTTGAGCAATCCATATGAATCGTTAAATTCTCATTAACTAGTCAGACTGGATTCAGTTTTTTTGTGGTATCATCTACTGCTTTGGTCGTAGCGTGGGCTCAACGGGGGCGTCACCTGCTTTCTATTCACTCTTAAAAACATTGAAATATGAGCTCAACTAATCATCTAGATAATTCCACCTCAAACATCAATCCAGAAGTCCTCAGCCACCCGGCGGGACTTTTTATTTTGTTCTTCACAGAAATGTGGGAACGCTTCAGTTATTACGGCATGCGAGCCTTATTGGTGCTGTTCTTAGTGACTGCCATTGATGGCGGCGGCTGGGGTTGGTCCAGAGAAAATGCAGCCATGTTATATGGTGTATATACTGGTTTGGTCTATTTAACACCCTTAATTGGTGGTTGGATTGCCGACCGCTTTTTAGGCTTTAAATCGGCGGTAGTAGTTGGTGCACTGCTGATGACTTTAGGTCACGCATCACTGGCTTTTGAAACCGTTAATACCTTTTATTTAGGCTTGGTATTGTTGATCATAGGCAATGGTTTATTTAAGCCTAATATCTCATCCATGGTTGGTGGTCTATACAAAGATGACACCAAAAAAGACGGCGCCTACACCATTTTTTATATGGGAATTAACGCTGGTGCATTCTTAGGTATCATGCTGTGTGGTTATGTCGGTGAAACTGTGGGTTGGCCCTATGGCTTTGGTTTAGCTGGTGTGTTTATGTTTTTTGGCTTGTTACAGTTTTATTTCGCTCAGGCCGTATTTGGTGACAACGGTGCAAAACCCAATCACAAGAAAGAATTTGAACAAGCTGAAGAACAACAGCACTTAACTTCTGTAGAGAAAGATCGCCTCTTGGTCATTGGTATACTCTCATTATTCGTGATAATTTTTTGGTGGGCATTTGAGCAAGCCGGCTCATCCATGACCATCTTTGCTAAAGACTATACCCAACGTGTGTTAACCGGTAGTTCAGCCACCATATATATTTGGGCCAATTTCTTTTTAACTGTGGTACCCATTATAGTGGTAACCTGGGTATTATCATTGTTATTCAGACAGACTTTCAAACTCATTCCTCTTTCAAATATGTTCTTAGGGCTTAGTTTTGCACTCATTTGGGGTATTGTTATTTGGAAAGTCTATTCAGAGTTTTCATCAAGTACAGAAATTGAAGTCCCTGCCTCTTGGTTTGGTATCCTCAATTCATTCTTCATCATCACCTTGGCCCCCCTATTCTCTAAACTATGGGAAACCAAGTACAACCCATCAGGTCCGGCAAAATTTGCATTGGGCCTTATGTTGGCAGGTGTGGGCTTTGCCTTCTTGGCATTAGGCGCTCAAGGCATTGAATCTGGAGCCAGCACTGCTTCGGTCTCTATGTTTTGGTTAATTGCCGCCTATTTCTTTCACACGGTCGGCGAAATATGTCTGTCACCTGTTGGTTTGTCTTATGTCAGTAAACTAACACCCAAACGCCTGCTAGGCTTGATGTTTGGTGTTTGGTTCTTGGCTAATTTCTTTGCCAATTTAATCGGTGGTTGGACAGCCAGTTATATCGATGCCATCAATGAAGCTGTTGGCCTTTCCGGATTCTTCTTGGTGTTTACAGCAATCCCAATTGGTGCTGGACTGATCATGTTGTTGATTTCACCTTTCTTGAAAAAACGCATGCATGGCATTCACTAACTAAATAATATTTAACGAGGACAATTTATGAGTACTGCTACACAACAGGCAAATGCCTTTGATCAAGGCGACTTACTTTGGGGACATCCCAAAGGGCTTTATGTTTGCTTTGCCACAGAACTGTGGGAACGGTTTTCATTCTATGGGATGAAATTTTTATTGTTGTTATATTTAACCAAATATCATTTGTTCTCTGATGTGGGTGGATTGAATGTTGTTGGCTCATATGCTGGTTTGGTCTATGCCTTGCCACTCATAGGTGGCTTACTTGCAGATAGGTACTTAGGCATGCGAAAAGCCGTACTGTTTGGTGGTATTTTATTGGTCCTTGGGCACTTACTGATGGCAGTTGAGGGAGTTCAGGCTACCATGGTAGGCGGTGAAGTCGTAAGAGATACCCAAGCCATCAATGTGTTTTATATGGCTCTTGCATTAATTGTTGTTGGTGTTGGCTTCCTTAAACCTAACATCTCAACCATAGTCGGCAAGTTATATCCAGACAATGACCCTCGCAGGGATTCAGGTTTTACTATTTTTTACCAAGGGATCAATATTGGCTCTTTTGTAGCGACCATAATATGTGCTTGGTTAGGTGAAACTTATGGGTGGAGTTACGGTTTCGGTGCAGCAGGTTTAGGCATGTTGATCGGATTGGTTACCTTTATCTGGGGCCAAAAATACTTATACGGCCATGCAGAAGCCAAAGATCCTGAATTGTTAAAGCAATCATTCATCGGCCCAATTAACAAAGAGTGGGGAATCTACTTGATGTCTATATTGTCTCTGGCCGTTGTTTGGTTATTGGTACAAAAAATTGCGGTGGTGTTTTTCACTCAAAATATATTCTTAGTGGCTTCATTTGTCGGTTTGATTTTTTATTCTATGTTTTATAAAAATGAAAACCATGACAAAAAATTGGCTAAAATCTTTGCCACCATTTTGATTATTCTGGGCTTAATTACCATGGTCAGTGTAACAACAGATCATTTCCCTGATTCAATTTTTGGCAGTGTAGGCATGTTTAATTCAGTAGCTGAGTATATGATTCCATTGGCTTGGATATTGTTAGGATCAGTTGCCGGGTTTATTATCTATGGATTTATGACGACTAAACATGAAGAGTATTCACGAATGGTGGTACTCATCATTTTGATCACTTCAACCATAGTATTTTGGGCCTTATTTGAACAATCAGCAGGCTCAATGACATTATTCGCTGATCGCGTGGTTGACCGCAAAATAATCAACAGTTCCTTAGGATCTGCAGACATGTGGAGATTCTACCTGATTGGAGGTGTTTTGATTTTACTGTCCATCTGGGGTTTCTTATCAGCCAACAAACACCGTAAATTACACAACGGTACCGTCAAAACCACCCTGATACCTGCAGCCATCATGCTCGGCTTAGGTGCTGTTTTGGCATTTGGAGTCAGTGCCTACAACAGCGGCATGGAATGGATCAGTAACTTTTCATATGTAGGTGTATTTATACTTTTATTGGTGTCAGTCATGGTGGCCATATCTTTGGCTTTTACTTTGATAGGGTTCTTTTTCGAAAGAGATAAAAGTAATGTCATAACAGCAACAGATTCAAATGCAACAGCTGCAAGCTTAAGCGTATTATCAGTTACTTTAATCATGGTTGGTGTATATGTTATATATTTTGGTATTTCCCAATTCGGCTCCTTAGATGAAGGAGTATTGAAGCCATTGGTATATGAACCGACGGCTGGCCAATTTGGATCACTGAATGCCTTGTTTATCTTTACGTTAGCACCTGTATTTGCTGCCTTATGGATTAAATTAGGAAAATCGAATATGGATCCATCGACTCCGGTTAAATTCAGTTTAGGTTTAATTCAAGTTGGCTTAGGTTTTGGAGCATTGATTCTTGGCGCCATGTTCCCGGGCGAGTCCGGTAAAGTGGCTTGGCTTTGGTTGGCACTGGCTTACTTAATTCATACAACAGCAGAATTGAGTTTATCACCTGTGGGATTATCAGCTGTTACTAAACTTTCTATCAAAAGTGTTGTAAGCATGGTGATGGGTGTTTGGTTCTTAGCCACTGCTTTATCAGAAGTGGTAGCAGCCTTGTTAGCTAAAATTGCAGCACTTGATACTGAGGAGCTCAATACCCTAACAGTCACTCAACAACTAGATAAATATGACGACCTTTGGATGACATTAATTTATTTAGGCGTCGGATTTGGACTGTTTTTACTGATACTTTCTCCACTTTTGAAAAAAGGCATGAAAGGCATTCACTAAAACCCTTGTAAAATGGCGAATGAAGCACCAAATTATCTATCATGATTTGGTGCTTTTTTTATTCTGACCCTTATGCCACTGTACACATACGAAAATAAACACGAAGACCTGCAC
>JBPOFV010000194.1:0-4902 GCA_051252335.1 Marinicella sp.
TGGCGCCAATGTTAGGCATGGAGTCCGCTCACTTATTAGAACAATTAAACCATGCATCTGAATTTGGTGTGGTGTTGATGCTATTTGTGATTGGTCTTGAGATTCAACCCAGTCACTTGTGGAGAATGAAGAACACCATCCTGAGTGCTGGTGGTTTACAAGTGTCATTAACCACGTTATTAATCATGGCTGTTGCTATGTTGGTGTTTGATTTGACTTGGCAAGTTGGTTTGGCCATTGGTTTAACCTTGGCATTGTCATCAACGGCCATCATCATGTCGACCCTGAATGAGAAGGGTTGGCAAAACACGGTTGGTGGTAAGGCGTCATTTGCAGCTTTGTTGTTTCAAGATATAGCCGTTATTCCCATCATAGCAGTGATTCCCTTATTGGCAGTTTCAGCGCCTGTCAGTACAGCGGATGTTGCTCATGGTATTGATATAACCGCGCATTTACCGACTTGGTTAAAACCCATCGTTGTTATTGCAGCCATTGTGGTGATTTATGTTTTATCACGATATTTAATCAACCCACTTTTTGACTATATTGCCAGAGCCAGGCAGAAAGAAATTTTCACCACAGCGGCATTGGGGTTGGTAACAACTATTGCTGCTTTCATGTCATTAATTGGCCTTTCTCCTGCTCTTGGTGTCTTCATAGCTGGCGTCATATTAAGTGAAAGCGAATACCGGCATCAATTAGAAGCTGATATTGAACCATTCAAAGGTTTGTTGTTAGGCATCTTTTTTATGACGGTTGGTGCAGCCTTTAATTTTGGTTTATTGGGGCAACAGTTTTGGTTAATCATTTCCTTAACAATTGGACTCATTGTTTTAAAAGCCTTGGTGCTGTATGTGGTTGGTCTGGTTTTGAAATTACAAAAAATAGAGCATGCTTTATTCTTTTTGGCCTTGGCACAAGGTGGTGAATTTGCTTTTGTATTATTGACACTGGCTGTGGGACAAAATGTCATAGATCCATCGATTGCCGATACATTACGAATTGTGGTTGCCTTATCAATGGCCATCACGCCATTATTATTCTTGTTTTATGAGAAAGTCTTACTGAAGAATATGATGACATCAGATGAACCAGAAAGAGCAGCAGATGACATCGATGAAGAGAATAAGATCATCATTGCTGGTGTGGGTAGGTTTGGTCAGATTGTTGGTCGGTTATTGCAATACAACCAATTCAGTGTCACGGCCTTAGATAATGATCCTAATATGATAGACACTTTAAGGAAATATGGATGGAAAGTATTTTTTGGTGATGCCACAAGAATGGATTTATTGCATGCAGCTGGTATTGATAATGCCACGGCTATTGTGATTGCCATGGATGATTCTGAAAAGGTACTTGATTTAGCAAAATATTTAATTAAAAACCATCCGGATCTGAACTTATTTGTACGCGCCAGAGATCGAACTGTGGCATACGAGTTACACCACATTGGTGTTAAAAACATATACCGTGAAACGTTTGAGTCATCGGCAACCATGGGTGAAGATGTGTTGAAACATTTAGGTATGCGAGCCTATCAAGCCAAACGGGCAAAACTTAAATACCAACAAGAAGATGAACTGCTGGTTAAACAGTTGGCGGAATCCTTTTTTCAAGAAGATGAGAAAGGTCACGTACTTAAAGTTCAACAACAATTAGATAATTTAGCCAAAGTACTCTCTAACGATGAACATGTTAAACAACACAGCATGAACAACGACACAGGTTGGGATGAAAGTTCCTTGGTTGATGACTTGGGGCAAAAATAATTGTAATTCAGTTTAAAGTTTTCTGATTGACCACATGCGCAGCAAATCCAGCGCCTGCTTCAGTGAACATGTTAAATACAGTATCGACACCAGCTGCATTAAGTATTTCGATTTCATCAGGGAATTTAGCTGTGGCAGCTATTTCACCTGCAAACCCTGATTCATGCAACTGCTCAATCACTGCCATTGAGGTAGTGAATTTTGGTAGGGTCAACAGCACCAACTTAAGTTGATGTGATTTATTAACTCGATCCCAAAAATCAGCATCACTGGGGTCACCTAAAATTACATGGCGGCCTTGTCCCTGTTGATTTGCTACTGTATCCGGATAAATATCAACACCCACCACATGTTCACCATACTTTTGGGTCAGTTGATCATATGCACCTGTTCCAACTGTACCCATGCCAATGACAGCGATTCTAGCACTTCCCATGTCCAAGATTTTATCATTGGGTAATCGTTCTGTAGTTTGGAATTTTTTCCATATTCGACGATATTGAGTGTACAGCTTATGCGCATGTTTATTCAAAACTGCTGAAACAACAAATGAGAAAGCAATGGATAGAGCCATGATAGTAAGCCATTGTGCATCTATCCAAGTATTGGCAACACAAATGGCAATTACAATCAAACCAAATTCGCTGTAGTTACTTAGGCTGATGGTGGATAACAATGCAGTCCTGGCACGTAATTTAAATTTGACGAATAAGGCAAAGAAGAAGGCGCCTTTGAATAACACAAATGGAGTTATGAATAGGGCGGTAATGATTAATTCAACAGTGGGTTGGCCGTTTAAGCCTATGGTCAGGAAAAAACCCATTAAAAATAAGTCTTTAAATCCCAACATGGTTTTCACCAATTCTTCTGATTTTGGGTGGGTAGCAATCATCATGCCAATAATTAAGGCACCTAAATCACCTTTGATTCCAACCAGTTCAAATATTTCAGCGCCACCAATTGCTAACAAGAAGCCGTATATAATCAACAGTTCACCGCGACCCACTTGCTCAATCAACCAAAACAGAATAAACTTCATTGGGATCAGTAATAACAATGCCAATGACCATATTGATGGCATTTTGTTGGCCGAAATAGCTAAAAACAATACCGCAAATATATCTTGAATGATCAAAACCCCAATAGCAATACGACCATGAAATGAATCCATTTCACCTTTGCTTTCCATAGCCTTGACCACAAAAACAGTGCTGGAAAAACTCAAAGCGAAAGCCACCAATACGGTACTTTGAATAGGCAGTCCTTCTAATAAAGGAGTGCCTAATAAAGCCAATGTTTGAATCAGCAACCCAAAAAAAGCAATTGTTAACACAGTATGTATGCTGCTGACTGCCCAAACTTGGGGCCTTATCAGATTTTTAGCATTGATTTTTAAACCAATGGTGAACAACAGCAAGGTAATACCTAAATCGGCCATCTTGCTTAATAGTTCTCTGTCAACAATATTTTGGGTGCTCAATACAAAGCCGGCAGCCAAAAAACCTACCATAGGTGGTAAGCCTATTTGCTTAGCGAATAAGCCAAGAACAAAGGTTAGCCCAATCCATAAAAAGTCATTCAATGCCAGGGCAACCCAAGTAAAATCCATGTGATTGATTATGAGTGCAATATAAAGATAGGTATATTTGCTTCATTGAGCATGTGTTCTGTGACTCCGCCAAAAACTCTTTGTCTTAAACGGCTCCGACTGTAGCCTCCCATCACCAACAAATCTGATTCGGTTTGATTGTATCCTGTCAAGATAGCTTGAGTGTCGTTTAGGCCATTTGTAAATACATGATTTGATTTAACACCCCAATGTCGTAAATATTGCTTAAGATGAGCGGATTTTGGCCCCGGGCGATCTTCAGGCCCGTTGGTGATTATATTGACCTCATCTGCTTGGCGCAACAAAGGCATAGCAGCTTTAACTGCGAGTGCTGCTTCAGTACTTTGGTTCCATGCAATGCAAATTCGTTTACCAAGTGTAGTGATTTGACTTTGTGGTAAGACCAATACAGGAGATGAAGAGTTCATGATAGCGGTCAACATAAAAGTTTTCGCCAAAGACCGACCTTCTTTAATTGGTCTAGATATCAGAATCAAATCAGATACAGGGCCCATAATTGAAAATAAGCGTTCTGGAGACCCCACTTTCTCTGTCCATATGGCACAAGGCTTACTTTTAGGTTTTTTGCTTAATTTATAATTAAACTGTTGCGCCATATTGTTGAACAAGTTGCACGCTTTAATTGGATCCTCTCCTTGGTTGCTTTCCTTGAGAGCTGCCTCCCAGGCCAAGTCATAACTGTCTACAGCAATGATAGAATCTGTGGTTTCTTCAGGTAAGCTGATACTTGATGAAGTGTGTGCTCTGATATGGCAGCCAACCACGCTAGACTTTGTAAGCTGACCAAGCACAAATCCATGATGTAATGCCAGTGCGCATTCGGGACGATCACTGACCGGGATAAAAATGACCTTCATTATCTTTTACTCCATTCTATTTTAAGTTATTTATATTGTTCATTGTCTTTAAATCTAGACTTGGTTGAACTGAAGTGTTGTTCGGTTCAATTATAGTCTATGCGAATCGGGCTAACGAAACCATTTGGTTTAACTGCTAACACCGAACAATCTATAGCCGTGAGGATGGTTTCTGCGGTATTTCCAATGATGTAGCCTGGAATACCACTGCGTCCAACAGTCCCCATAATAATTAACTCTGCACCCAACTCTTTAGTCAGATTAGGAATCACATATTTAGCCTCACCTTTAATTACGTGTAATATTGGGTTCAGATAATCATTGGCGGATTGGCTATGCGTTGAAAGGCTGCTTTCAACTATTGTTGTTAACCACTTTTTGCGTTGATCTTCTTCTGTTTTAAGCATGGCATCCACTTCTGCATCGGTATTTTGTATCCGTGTTGAACGCAATAAACTCTCATGAGCAAAATCCCAGGCATGTACCACATGAAGTTCACTGAATTCAGAAAAGGCCAATGAAATAGCCATCGAAAGCATTTGATTGTTCAGCTTATCACTTTCAGGGTTGTTGGGTTCATAATCTAACGCCACAACAATTTTTTTGTAGCCCTTTTGTTCAGTGGATTTAATCAGCCAAACTG
>JBPOFV010000195.1:0-4901 GCA_051252335.1 Marinicella sp.
GCGCCATTCTGGTCGATTATTGATTTGTAACATTTGGTGGTTTTTCATGAATTGCAACATGAAAACCAATGGATAATCCTTCACTGTATTGAAGTCACCAGACCACAAGGCACTGACCATAGGAATGATATGTTCATCAATGAAAATGTCACTGTAATTATTGGCTTTAAAATATTCATAAATACCTGCTTGTGTCCCAGACCTTAGTATCTCTTCAGCCTGAGCATAAAATTTCTTGATATCAAATATCATCCGATAAAATTTGGGATTAAACAGATTTAATTTTTGACAAAATAATGAACGCAAATTAGTAGCGTTGTACTCTAAACCCGAGCTGCGGTTTGAAACTGCAAAACTCATATCAGACTTAATGGTCTTCACACCATACCGTTCAAGCATGCCATTAAAATGGTGATAAATATCTCTGTTAAACACGATAAAACCCGTATCAACTAATATGTTTTTCCCTTCCACCACAATTGATTGTGTGTTGGCATGACCACCCAAATAATCCGCTTGTTCAAAAAGCGTATAATCGACCGATCCATTTAATTGGTCTGCAACCATCATGCCACTTATTCCACCACCAATGATTGCAACTTTCATGATTCAGCCCTGATAACTTTCTTGTCTAACAAATCACGATTCGGATATTTCAAATCCCAAATTATCCCCAGTTTATGCATGACAAAAAGCACATAAAAACTAAAGTCAAGTTGCCACCATTTAAATCCTTGTTTGACTGAACCTGGGCAGCAATGATGATTATTGTGCCAACCTTCACCTAAGGTAAAAATGGCTAAGATAAAATTATTCCTGCTGTCATCTTTAGTTTCGTATGACCTGAATCCAAAAACATGTGCCAAGGAATTAATACAATAAGTGACATGCGACAACAACACTGTTGAAATGAAATATCCCCAAATAACCAATTGCCAACCTGAAGTTTCCAAGGCAGGAAAGTTTTGATTTAAGTATGCACCAAGAAAAAACAAACAGATGGCAAAAGCGATTGGAAATAAAATATCAAAACGATCTATAAAGTCCAACTCAGGATATTGCTTGAGATCTTTAACGTATTCGGATTTAATTGAGAAATTTTTTTTCATGAGAAACCATTTCAAATGACTGTGCCAGAAACCGTGTTTTGGTGAGTGCGAATCAAGTTCTGAATCTGCATGAAGGTGATGGTGTCTGTGGTGAGCAGCCCACCAAATAGGCCCTCTTTGAGTGGCTGTGGCCCCTATGACAGCAAACAAACCTTGAACAAAGCGCGATGTTTTAAAAGTTTTATGGGAAAAATAACGATGATAAAAAGCAGTAATTGCAAACATCCTTATTAGATAAGATGCCATACACACCAGTAATGCTGTCCAAGAAACTCCAACAACGATGACCAGCAGACAGGTTAGGTGTATGGCTATAAAAGGAATGATTCTACTCCAATCAATGGCTTCAGAATTATTCAATAGATGAACTTGGCTTTGAGAGTTATCAATCCACTTGGTTACAAATTTCTTCATGTCGCTCATGTTTAACATAAGCCCACATCATAGAAATTGATTGGTGAAAAAATTGTGAAGCAATGATTACTTTGAATTCAAAAAACATCATTCTGTTCACAACTTATCTACATGCATTGATTTATCATGCGATGCATTATTTAAACTAACCAGTACTGTATGCGCCTTTTTTTTATTTTTTCTATATTTTTACTCTTGTTAATTGCATGTAATAAATCAAGCAATCTAAAGAACAACAGATCAGCCACTGAATATCTTAAACATTTAGCCAACACACCAGCTACCAGTGAACATGAAATTCGAGAAACATTTGGTATGATTTTTGATGATTTCAAATCTGGTGCCACCGAAGAGAATATTCGAAAAGTCTACGCTGATAAATTGTATTTTAATGACACCTTTAAGATCATAGGGAATATAGAAGATTTAATTCACTACCTATCACATTCTGCAGAGCAAGTAGAAAATACTCACGTTGAAATACTTGATGTCATTCGCAGTGAGGAAGATTATTTCATTAGATGGTCTATGAAAATGCAATTAAAAATCAAAGGAAAAGAAATCAATTCTCATTCAATTGGCATGACACAAATTCGTTTTAACCAAGCAGGTAAGATCATGTTTCACCAAGATTTTTGGGACTCATCAGAAGCTTTTTTTGAACATTTACCCTTCATGGGTCGCTTTGTTAAAAATATAAAGTCGATGTTGTGAATCCTATGATAAAAATAATTTTGTTAATATTTACACTTGTCTCGCCCTGGGTTCATGCTGATGATTTATTACCAAAAACCATGTCATTAGACAGTGTTGATTTTAATCGGTGTAACCAATATACATTGAGATATGGTTTTGTCATAAAAGTGGCTGAAATTGGCTGGTATGCACCTAAATGCGGTGTACAAACCCTGTTACAGACAAACAATAAAATCCTTCGGTTTCATTATTACAAAGATGTTAAAGCTGATTTTTTCATAAAAAGTGCGGAAAAATATTTCCTTTTAAACCTAGAGAATGAAGCGCAAGAAATGG
Organism: Marinicella sp.; assembly: GCA_051252335.1. GTDB lineage: Bacteria > Pseudomonadota > Gammaproteobacteria > Xanthomonadales > Marinicellaceae > Marinicella. Next base: position 2,556 of record JBPOFV010000195.1, read on the forward strand.
CATTAATTGAACCATTAAAAAATTTCAACTATGGGTATACAGACATTCAATCAGGAGAATATTTTCAACTGGTTCATATCAATGAATCTAATCTGAGTTTATACAAGAATGAAGAGCTGTTGGCATCAACTGACAATGTTGACTTGGCGAAAAAATATTTCAATATCTGGTTTGGCCAGAAACCAGTCATAAAAAAACTAAAAAACGCATTTCACTAACCTTTATGAATGACTACATTTTTACCTTGTTTTTTGCCTTGGTACATACGACGGTCAGCGGTCGCCAACATGGCACTTAACATGGCCTGATCTGGCTGTGCTATAACCACCCCAGCACTGATTGAAACCACCCTATTGGGTGCTGTTTCTTTGAGCATGATACCGGCAGTCGATCGCCGCACATTCTCTGCCAATGACAAGGCCATTAAATCCGATTGAACCGAAAAAATTGTAGCGAATTCTTCACCACCAATTCGAAATGATGCACCTTTGTCTGCTACTGCAGTTTGTAAGATTTGGGCAAATTTGATCAGCACTTGATCACCTGTATCATGACCAAATTCATCGTTTATACTTTTGAAACTATCTAAGTCAAATAAGACCAAACTGACTTGTTCATTTTTCAAAGCCGCATGGCTCACAGCATGATCAAACAATTGGCTCATCATGGTTCTGTTATACAAACCGGTAAGGTGGTCAGAAACTGCCATTTTTCGTAGTTTCCTCTTGGCTGATTGGCTGGCATGTTCATTACTGTGGGAAATACCCCAAAACAAGAGCGCACAAACGATCATGTTGCCATAAGCCACTTTTTCTTCCAGCACAGGATGGCTGGTATAACCTCCAAAAAACAAAATTGTGGTGATGCCATAAAATAGGGCCGTGATGATAAAACCAGACCTTACGCCTAATAACAAATACGAAGCCAGTGGAATAACCAGCACCCAAGCAAAAATGGTAATTGAGACGCCATCTATAGAAATGGCATACATCATGATGGTAAAAAACACCAACACATAGATCAAGGCCAAGCGATTGAATTTCTCAACACTTTCCGTTTTTTTCAAATTGATAAGTAGCCACAAAGAAATCAACGCAACGATTAATTCAACTACAGCCAATTGTGATAATCCTCTGTATGCATTGATCAAAGCAAAACCCAAACCAGCCACGGAAGTAAAAGACAGGATCACTTGGAATACTTTTTGTTTATTTCTATCTACTTCTTGTAATAACACCAGATACTTAGACTCAACTTACACACCAATAACAGTATAACAAATTAAAAGCAGATGAGGCTGAATAACTAGACAAGAATAAATTCATGTATAGCTAGGCTGAGTCAAGTCTATAAATTATTTCGTAAACCTAATTCATAAGGATATGGAGATAAATATTTTTGATTCATTAGATATTCAATCTGGTGAATCTCAACATAATGCTTAAGCATAGTGATTGGAACGATAAGATGAACTTTTTGTTCTTTGTACCGCTCAATTAACTTCAAGATTGATGATTTAACATCTGAAGGTAATTTTGATTTCAAAAAACCCAACATATGCAACAACACATTCACATGATTGTTGATTTTAGCTACTTGAGTCAAGCATGCAGTGAACAATGCAAAGTAATCGGCCAATAAATCAACCATAGGTTTAACCCCGGCTTCAGCCACCAGCTGTCCTAATTGTCTATAATCTGCTTCAGAATGCGCTTGGAGTAAGAACTTATAACGGGTGTGAAATGCCACCAAGTTTTTGGCAAGAGGTTCTTTCAGAACATGTTCTCGCCAATCATGATTGGCAAATACTCTGATGATAAAATTTTCCCTTAAGCGGATATCATTGATGCGGCCTGCTTCTTCCATGGGCATCAGAGGATGGCGTTTTTTCAACTGTGCTGCATATGCACCCATGGCTGGATTGTATTCAGGTATTCCATTGGGGCTGTACACTTTAACTCTGAACACCCCACAACTTGGGGATTTTTGCATGAATATATATCCACATAATTCTGTGAGTTCTGCTGCTTTTTTATCAGCAAACTCATGCAATTGATCTGTGTAGTCTTTACTTTGATCAGTGACGTTTTTAACTCGGATTTGACCTTTTTCATTCACCAAGCGGATAGGCTCTCGTGGAATCCCTAAACCAATTTCAACCTCTGGACAAATGGCAACAAACTCAAACCATTCTGACAATACTTCACTACAAAATGATGAGTTCTTATGTGATCCATTGAACCTCACTGGCTGCCCAAGTAAACATGCACTGATACCAACTTTAATTTTTTTCACAATCCAACTGCTTTTAATAAAAACTCATATTAGTTTAAACGTTGTCAATAT
>JBPOFV010000196.1:0-4879 GCA_051252335.1 Marinicella sp.
GATCTGCACCTACTTGAATTTCAGTGAACATCTGTTTTGAACCTTTGACAGCTGTGAATGGTTTGCATGGCGTGATTTGCATATCCCGACATGTTTTTTTGAATTGGCTGTTGAGTTTAAAAGGGTCTGCATTTATTTTTAATTGAAAACCATTGGTGTGTGGTGGTTCTACATGTAAACCATCAACCTTATTCAATGCAGTGGCAATGTCACTGGCTCGATGAACCCAGCCAGCCATCTGGTTGAGGTTTTTGTCTATGCCTTCTAAGGCTGTGATTAAAGTTGGGAAAGCCGTCCACATATTCGAACCCAGTCGGTTTCGCCATACTTGGCATTTATCAAGAAAATCCCCATCTCCGGCCAACACAGCTCCAGAAATGGCTCCGATGCCCTTATATAAAGATACATAGATCGAATCAAAAAGGTTGCTGATGGCTGGCCATGAATAGCCATAATAAACAGCCGATTCCCACAACCGTGCACCATCCAGATGGAACATCACATGGTTGTCTTTACACCACTGGCGCATTTTTAATAAGTCTTCCCAAGGCGTAAGTTTAAATCCAGCCCTGCGCAGCGGCAACTCGACTGTTAAAACGGCGACTTCATCTTTGATGGTTGTTAAATCTTTGGCTGTAAATGGTTTATTGTCCTTGCCTAATAGAACTCCTTCTAGCCCCATCAAAGATTGGTAAGCATCTTGTTCATCAAGTGCAATGTGTGACTGCGGATGTAAGATCACTTTATTATTGTTTTTTTGCTCACAATGGACTTTTAATGCAGCCATTTGGCATGTAGTGCCTTTGTTAAAAAATAAAGCATCAGGTTTGCCCAATAAAGCAGCTATGCGGGTTTCAAGTTCATCTATCAGTGGACCTTCATTGTATCGATCATTGGTCAATCCTTTGTATTTGGATTGGTGCATAATATCTAACCAATATTGGTGGCTTTGATGATGCATACCAAGATAACGCATAAGTGCTTGAATGTCTTTTTTTAATACAGGTAATTATATGCATAATATGGGTATGAATACTAGAAACCATAGTTAATTAACAGTAACCAAAAACCAACAAACAAAGGCGGGCGTCAGACAATTATCATTATTTGTTGTCTGCAAATACAAATGTTTATTTAATTTAAAAAAAGAGCATATAATAGATTTGTTTTTTTAAAATAGGTTCGCCATGTTGATTTATAGATTCGTTGTTCCATTTTGCATATGCTTATTTATTTTGAGCGGATGCTCATCTACTGCAATTAAAAACTCATGGAAAAACCCCGCTTTTAATCAAAAGAATTTTCAAAAAGTTTTAGTTATCGGTGTGCACAAAGAAGTTGGAGTCAGAACTGAATATGAATCTAAGTTAACAAATAAATTGAAATCTGCAGGTATTGATGCTGTTTCAGCGTCATCAATTAAAGGGTTGTACGGTGATCGCTCAAAGGAACAAGTGATTGAGGTCGTAAAAAAAGATGGGTATGACAGTGTTTTGGTAACCAAATATCAAGCATTGAAGCAAGAAGAAATCTACAAACCAGGATATACAGAATATCAAACTATTGGTTATAGGGGGTTATTTGATCCATTTTATTTTAACAGTATGATTGAAGTACATCACCCTGGATATACAGTAGACAGAGAAACCTTATACCTCGAAGTTAGTTTGTTTGAAACCAATGAAGGACAAATCGTGTGGCGTGGTGTGACAGCCAGTATCAACCCAAGTCGCAATAATGTTGTTGATGATGTGGTATCAGCTGTTACCGAAAAGATTAAATCAGCCGGTATATTCAATTAAAACCTTTACCACTTAAGAGGAAGAACAGTGGAATTCAGTCTACAGATTTTAAGCTATGTGTTATTGGTAGTGGCTGCATTGGTGCCAATAGCGAATCCATTCAGTACAGCTCCATTATTTGTGACATTGACAGCTGGGGTTGATAAAAAACAACGAAAACACATTGCCTTTCTGTGTTGTTTGTACATGTTTGGCCTATTGGTTTTATTTTTACTTTTAGGATCTGTTGTTTTGAATTTCTTTGGAGTGAGTCTACCTGCCTTGAGAATTGCTGGTGGACTTATTGTTGCCACTATTGGGTTTAGAATGGTTTTTGAAAAAAAAGGCCAAGAGCCTGAGTCTTCAAATATCAGTCATGATTCGCTGACTAAAATCGCCTTTACACCCTTAGCTATGCCAATGCTAAGTGGCCCTGGTTCAATTTCAGTTGTGATGAGTATGGCAGCACAAATATCATTGGTAGAGCCTTTTACATCAAAACTAATTGGCTATGCTGTCGTAATAGCAGGTATCGCAATTGCATCAATCATATGCTGGCTGGTTTTGCGTGCATCTGGAAGTGTGGTTAGATTTTTAGGGCAAAATGGTATTGATGCATTGACCAAAGTGATGGGGTTCTTATTGGTGAGCATTGGAGTTGAGTTTGTAGTTGCAGGACTGAAAGGTTTAAACATCATTCCAGGCTAACCATATTTAAATACTGATTAAAACAACCCACCAAGATATAAATAATACGAACCATTGCCACCCTCAGCTTGACCATAAGCTACGTAGATAGGCCCTATTAAACTGTCTACTCCAACGAACAAACTGCCAGCCAATATACTGTCATCTAATGATATGTCGTTACGCAATTGCCATACATTACCCAATTCAATAGAGCCTCCCACATAAACAGGTAACAATGAATTTTCACTGATCTTTCTTAAGTACACCCCACTAACTAACCCACGATGTTGTCCACTTAATTCGTTTTCACCAAAACCTGATAAATTGGAAAATCCACCAAGGGTGTATAAGTTTTGAATGGGGGCATTGTTGTTGAACGTGGTTCCGTACAATCCTTTAAAAATAACCGTGTTCTTTTGCCAGGTTTGAGCCAATACTGCAGTTATGCCTAGCTGATTAAATGAATCATCTGTGTTAAGTCCAAAACCATCATATACTTTCTTAAACTCACCGTTGAAAAGCACACCATTTGTGGGGAAGTTAAGGTTGTTTAATTGATCATAGGTAAAACTGACAAAAGCTTCTGAATTTTCAAATTCAAGCTTTGGTGTGTTGGGGTCCCCAATTCTGATTTTAGCTTGTCCATCAATGAACCTAAAACCGGATTTTAATTCTCCCCATTGCTTGATGTTATATCCGAATGAGAGATCCGCAGAAACACTTTCAACATCAAATTCAGAAGTAATGGCATTAGCATCAAAGAGCAACACATTTTGTTTTTGATAACTGATTTGAGGGCTGATGAAGTACCTGGCTTTTTTATCTAACGGCTGGTATAGCTCAAAGCCTAATCTGGGTTCATTGCCAATTTGAAGGCCTGCACGGAACTCACCACGCAAATCATTGATATATGGGTGTGTATAAGCAACTGCGAGATCAAAGTCATTTTCTCCACTGAAATCATCAAACAACTTCATACCAAATTGAAGATAACTGATTCCAGTTTTCTTTTCATCCACAGTGATGATTAAGTGTGATTCATTATTGATCCGCTTGATGTCATATCGAATGTTTTCAAATAGCTGCCAACCATATAGTAGGCTGATGTCCTTTTCTATTTTTTTAATATCTAGCAACTCACCTTCATTAACTGATAGGTTGGCAAGAATTAAATTTGAATCAACTTTAGAATTGTTGTCAATCCTTATGTTATCGATCAAGCGTTCATTCTTGTCACTTGAATCACTTAGACTTGTTTTGGCAGCGCTTTCTCTGGTTGAATCAGAGTAGGGTGTCAGTGCGGTTAAAGGCCCTTGAGCACTCTGATAACCTATGGTCATGGCCTCGGTAGCTCTTTCAAAATCCATCATGGTGATGCCTTGTAAATCAGGTGCTATGAGTATGTCTTTATCAGTTAATGTTTTGATTTGCGCTTGTGAGTTCTTTTTAGTCAAGATTCCGGTTAATTGATCAGTGATGTTAAACACATTGGCTAGTTCTTCACGCTCAAGTAAAGGACTGCTTATGTCAACGGCAATGATAATATCTGCACCCATGGACCTGACAACATCAATAGGCAAGTTATTAGCAACACCACCATCAACTAAATACTGACCGTTGATTTCAATTGGAGTGAAAATGGCAGGTATTGACATACTGGCTCGTAAGGCTAAGGCCAAATCACCAGATTCAAGTACAACAGCATCACCGGTAACAATGTCTGTTGCGACAGCTTTGAAAGGGGTTTCTAACGATCCGAAATCATTTAAATCAGATACATCTAATGTGAGTGAACGAAGTAGAAAGTCAATTTTTTGTCCAACCACAATGCCAGAAGGCAAGCCTACTTTGCCGTTCTTCAATCTGGCTTTAGATTTGACTAAATACAAATCATCATCTCTTTTTCTTCTGAATGATCTGTTTTCGCGATTGGCAGTATCACTCAGAATATCACCCCAATCCATTTCGTTGATAATTACTTCAATTTCTTCAGGGGACAAACCACTTGCATAAAGCCCACCAACTAAGGCACCCATACTGGTTCCGGCAATGTAATCAATCAGGATATTCAATTCATCTAATTTTTTTAATACGCCGATATGGGCCGCACCACGTGCTCCACCACCACTCAAGGCAAGTCCAATGGTAAGTTTTTTATCAGTTAGATTAATGCTTGTTGAATTATCTTGGGTGCTGCCAGAGGAGACCCAAAAAACTAGAATCAGAAGTGAAGAAGAATGTAGCAGTTTATTTATTGCCATATAACCTACCCGAAAATATTAAAGCCGAAAACAAAAGGTTTATTGGATTACTATTTATTCAAAAATATCGGTATTACTTACCATCTTTTCTATAAAAATGGCAACAGTAGTAAGAAATACCTTAAACTTTCTGCATTCGAATTAACT
>JBPOFV010000197.1:0-4874 GCA_051252335.1 Marinicella sp.
TACCTCCCCTCTTGAGAGGGGATTGAGGGGTGTGTCAATTAATTCAAATTCAGTGACAAATGCTTGAGTGGCAAGCTGCTCTAAAAAAATCAGCTAAGCAATCTATGACTGACAAGCCATCTCTGCATCAACCAAAACATCATCTTTACCTCCCCTCTTGAGAGGGGATTGAGGGGTGTGTCAATTAATTCAAATTCAGTGACAAATGCTTGAGTGGCAAGCTACTCTAAAAAAACAGCTAAACGGTCTATGACTGACAAGCCATCCTAGCATCAACCATAATTTTCCAATGAATTTCTTCAGTTGTACAAATGGTCCAAAAAGCCACTGACTAAAACCTGGACTTTAGCGGCCGCTTTGGGGGCATATTCCAGGGTTTGTTCATGGCTGAGTCTGACATCTTCCATGCCTGCACCGTAATTGGTAATGATGGACAATGCGGCGACTTTGATTCCGTGATATCTGGCCAGTATGGTTTCTGGTACTGTAGACATACCAACCGCATCGGCACCCATCATGCGTATGGCACGAATTTCAGCGGGTGTTTCAAATTGGGGTCCCACCATCCAAGCGTATACGCCTTGGGCCAAATGGATGTCGTTTTTCTCAGCGATTTGTCGCAGATGATATCGGTACTGGGCATCATAAGCTTTACTCATGCTGACGAATCGGCCATTATCAGCCACACCAAACAGTGGCGATTGGCCAGTGAAGTTGATGTAGTCTTTGATCATCATCACAGAGCCTGGCGCTGCATTGAGTAATGAGCCTGCTGCGTTGGTTAAGATCAATGTTTCAACGCCTAAGGCTTTCAGAGTGGCAATCACCGGAGCCATGGCACTGGCATCTCCTTGTTCATAGAAATGGATGCGGCCATTAAGAATGATCAATGGGTGTCCATTCATTAAGGTTAATAACATGGAACCAGAATGTCCGGCCACGCCAGTTTCTGGAAAACCAGGAATGTCACTGTATGAAATCTCAGCCAATATTTCTGCTTGGTCAGTCACTGTGCCCAATCCAGAACCTAAAATCATGGCCACTTTGGATTGAAATTTAACGGGCAGTAAATTTTGTATATTTTGGATGAAGTCTACAGCTTGTTGTATGGATTGATTACTCATAGGTTCATTCGCCATAAGGGGTCCAGATGTTTTTTACTTGTGAGGCATGGCGCAGGTATTCCTGTCCTTGTCCTTGGTTTGCTTTTGACCAGTCTCTCTCGGTGTTTTGAGTCCAGCTCCGTTTTAAGTTGGTGGCTGACTCATATTCAATCAATTCAGCATCCGAGCCGAAAGCCCAAATGGCATCCACATTCATGTGGCCAGCTAATGGTTTGGCTAACTCCAATTGATTGCCGCTGATGATATTGACAGTACCGGCTGGTACATCAGAGGTGTTCAGCACTTGATAAAAATCCAAGGCAGATAATGGAAAAGCCTCAGATGCGGTCATCACCACTCGATTACCCATGGCCATGGCTGGTGCCAATAATGAAATGAAGCTCAATAAAGGGGCTTCGTCTGGGCATTGAATGGCAATCACACCAATTGGTTCATGCATGGCCATGGCCACTCCTCTGAGTGGAACACTGTGTATTTGGCCATCGTATTTATCACACCAGGCGGCATAATAACTTAATCGCTGAATCGAGATGTCTACTTCTGTATCAGCTTGTTTTTTGCTGTGGCCAAAAGACATCAGACGATCAGCAAACTCATCTTTTCGATAGGATAGATTTTCAGCCATAAAATACATAACTTGTTGTCTTTGGTAGGCATTCATCTGTGACCATGCTTTACTGGTGGCGGCCGCTTCAACTGCGTTACGTACGTCCTTTCGATTGCCTAAACCTGCATGTGTGATCAATTGGCCTTTGCTGTTGTGGATGGGATAAGAGTAGCCGCCATCGGGTCTGGCTTGTTTGCCACCAATATACATTTTAGGTGTTTTGTCCATACCTTGAATGGGTTCGGCATTTTTATTTGTTTGCTTCTTCATTGATTTGTCTTTTTTGGCTTTTGTTGCCTTTCCAGGTTTCAATGTTAAATATTCATACAAGCCTTCTTTACCACCTTCGCGCCCAAAGCCAGATTCTTTAACCCCGCCAAAACCTGCTGCGGCATCCATCATATTGGTACAATTAATCCACACGATTCCGGCTTGAACCAATGGGGCCAAGTGCATCGCCATGTTGATGTTCTCGCTCCAAATACTGGCAGCCAAACCATAACGAGAGTTATTAGCCAAAGCAACCGCCTCACAAGGGGTGCGGAACGTCATTGAAACCAAGACTGGGCCAAAGATTTCATCTTGTACCACTTGATCTGAAGGTGAAACATCGGTTAATAAAGTCGGTGGATAAAAACACCCATCACTGGGCAATTCAACTGATGATTGATTCAAACAGGCACCAGCATCGACACCAGCTTGGACCAAGCCCGCAATTTTTTGCTGTTGTCTGGGGTCAATGATGGCACCCATGTCAATGGATTTGTCCAATGGATCGCCAATGCGTAGTTTGTGCATGCGACTGATCAGCTTTTTGTGAAAGCGTTCTGCCACTGCTTCCTGCACCAGCAAACGTGAGCCCGCACAACACACTTGACCTTGATTGAACCAAATCGCATCGACCACACCTTCTACGGCTGCATCCAAATCGGCATCGGCACAAACGATAAAGGCTGATTTGCCACCGAGTTCAAGGGAGAGTTTTTTGCCGCTACCTGCCGTGGCCTGTCTGATCCAACGCCCCACAGCAGTCGAGCCGGTGAATGCTATCTTCTGGATGTCCGGGTGTTTAACTATGTGTTGGCCCGTATTGCCATCACCAGTGACCACATTCAATACACCTTTGGGTAAACCGGCCTGTTGACAGATTTCCGCGAACAACAAAGCAGTCAGAGAAGTAAGTTCAGCTGGTTTGATCACTATGGTGTTACCTGTGGCCAGCGCTGGGGCAATTTTCCATGCCAACATCAATAATGGGAAATTCCAGGGGATGATTTGCCCGACCACGCCTATGGCTTCATGATCAGGTAATTCTGATTCTATTAATTGTGCCCAGCCTGCATGGTGATAAAAATGACGCACGGCTAAAGGCACATCAATGTCTCGGCTTTCGCGGATCGGCTTTCCATTGTCCAGTGTTTCAAGGACAGCGAATAACCTTGAATTTTTTTGTATCAATCGAGCGATGGCATATAAATATTCGCCACGTGCATGGCCTGACAAGGCTTGCCAATTTGGCAGTGCTTTTTCAGCGGCTTTAACCGCTTGATTAACGGTTTTTTCATCGGCTTGAGCCACCTTGGCCAACGGCTTTCCAGTGGCTGGGTTGTTGCTGGCAAAATGTTGCTTTCCAGCTTGCCATGAACCATCAATAAAATGACTCATCTTGTTTTTATGCTGTGCCAACCACTCAAGGGCCAGATCAGGTGATTCAGGGGCTTTGCCGTAATCCATGTTATTAAATATTTCTTTGATGTTCATAAAATTGCTTATCCGATGGCATGTCTGTGTGCAGCCGAATAATGGCCGGTGATGTGGTGTTCAAGTTGTCGTTCAATATCGCCCAATAAACTGGAAGCACCAAAACGGAATAAATCAGGTTGTAACCAGTCATCACCCAACTCTTCTTTCATCATTGAAAGGTAGACCAATGCGTCTTTGGCTTTACTGATGCCGCCTGCAGGTTTGTATCCAATTTTGTATCCAGTGCGTTCCTGGTATTCACGAATTTGTCTGATCATGGTCAGTGACACAGGCAAGGTGGCGTTGACCGATTCTTTACCGGTTGAGGTTTTGATAAAATCAGCACCGGCCATCATACAGACCATCGAGGCCTTAGCCACATTTCTCAAAGTGGAAATTTCACCAGTGGAAAGTATAGTTTTCATGTGCGCATCGCCACAGGCTTCGCGATAGGCTTTGACCTCGTCATACAAGGCTTGCCAATTTTCCGCAAATACATGCTTACGCGTGATCACAATGTCGATTTCATCTGCGCCTGCTTTGACTGATTCTTTGATTTCTTCGATCTTTAAGTGCACCGGTGTTAAACCAGCCGGAAAACCGGTAGAAACCGCCGCCAAATGTATATCTGTACCTTTCAATGCTGTGGCTGCAGTGCTTAACATGTCATGATAAACACAAATGGCACCGGTGGTTAAGTGCATGTCTTCAATGCCCAAAGCGGTCACCAAGTCATGACGAATCGGCTTTTTTGCTTTGGCGCACAAGCGCTTGACCCTGAGTTCAGTGTCATCACCCGCCAATGTGGTTAGATCAATTAAAGTGATGGCCTTCAGTAACCACGCCGCTTGGTGTTGTTTCTTTACACTGCGTCGCTTTCCTAAAGTTGCTGCTCTGCGCTCAATCGCACTTTTATTCACTTGAATGGACTCTATCCAATCCAAGTTCAGGTCAATACCAGGGTTTCTTTCAATAGTCATGTAAGGTATTTTACCTTAAAACAACTTGGCAAGTGTATATAAGAGGGTTGCAAGGGTCTGATTTGATAAACATTTTTACTTGTTTAATAATTTTGGCTATATTGATTTTAGGATTGAATCAGGGATAACAATTAATTAGTATCACGGCTTCTTGAGTTAACATAAGATCAAAGTATGGATTTATACGTAATTAAAAAAATTATATTGCTAGTTAGTTGTCTAATTCTTTCTTCTTGCCTATCAATGTTTGAAGTTGATCAAAATAGCTTTTGTTATCCTAGAATCAATGGTGCCATTTCTATAAATACATATATTATTGTTTATGAAAATGTCATTCTCGAAAAGAAGTGGTCAAGTGATAAAATTAGAGTATAAAAGGAAAATATCTGCCAGTCTATCAAACTAATGAGTGTACAAAAA
>JBPOFV010000198.1:0-4864 GCA_051252335.1 Marinicella sp.
ATTGTTAACAATTAAATCTACATACCTTTGACGATATCGTGTTTCTTGGTCTGATAAGCCATGAAATTTTTCAGGCAAAGGGCGCAATGATTTAGTGACTAATTTTAAGGTCGTTACTTTAACTGATAATTCATTGGTTTTGGTTTTGAATAAAACCCCTTCACCAAAAACAATGTCACCCATGTCCCATGTTTTGAAATCATCGAACACCTCTTCACCCACACCATTGAGCTGTACAAAAAGTTGTATATCACCTGACACATCTTTCAATACTGCAAAACCACCCTTGCCGAACAAACGTTGGCTCATCATGCGACCCACCACTGCCACTTTAATGTTTTGCGAATCCAACTCGTCTTTTTCTGTGGCATCATACTTGGTATGTAAATCAGTGGCCAAGTGGCTGCGCCTGAATTGATTAGGATAGGCGTTACGTGCCGTTCTGATGGCATCTAATTTGCCTCTTCTTTCTGCGATGAGTTTATTGTCTTCAGTCATGATTTTGTCTTGTTTTACTTATCTGGCTTAATTTATAACTTGAGTTCAAAGTCCTTGTTTTAAACTGGCTTCGATGAATTTATCGAGGTTACCATCTAAAACCGATTGGGTGTTGGTATTTTCAACTCCAGTACGTAAATCTTTGATGCGTGATTGGTCTAACACATAGGATCGAATTTGGCTGCCCCAACCAATGTCAGATTTGGTATCTTCCAGAGATTGTGATTCTTCATTTCGTTTTTGCATTTCAAGCTCATACAACTTGGCTTTCAATTGCTGCATGGCAGTGGCTTTGTTTTGATGTTGAGATCGACCATTTTGACATTGCACCACAGTGTTGGTTGGCACATGAGTAATACGCACAGCAGATTCAGTTTTATTCACATGTTGTCCACCAGCGCCTGATGAACGGTACACGTCAATTCTTAAATCGGATGGATCAATTTCAACTTCATAACTGTCATCAATTTCAGGTGAAACAAACAACGCGGCAAAACTGGTATGACGTTTATTGCTTGAATCAAAGGGTGATTTTCGTACCAACCGATGCACCCCTATCTCTGTTCTTAGCCAACCGAAGGCATACTCACCATCCACTTTGATGGTGGCCGACTTGATACCTGCCACATCACCCGCAGATACTTCTATGAGTTCTGTCTTCCATCCGCGAGATTCTGCCCAACGCAAATACATGCGCAACAGCATTTCTGCCCAGTCTTGTGCTTCTGTACCACCTGAGCCGGCTTGAATATCAACGAATGCATTGTTGGGATCCATTGGGCCGGAAAACATTTTTTGAAATTCTAATTTCTCAATTTTGCCTTCCAAGTCATCGATCATTGACAACACTTCATTTAAGCTGTCCTGATCTTCTTCATCATTGGCCATTTGCAAAAACTCTTCAGCGTCAGTGATGCCTGATTTGAGTTCATCTATGGTGGAAACGATGTGATCTAGAGTGGCGCGTTCCTTGCTGAGGGCTTGTGCTTTTTCCTGATCATTCCATACATCAGGATCTTCAAGTTCTAAATTAACTTCTTCTAAGCGTTCTTTCTTAAGTTCGTAGTCAAAGATACCTCCACAGCGCATCAGTGCGCTGTTGGAAGTCATCTAATTGGGCTACTTGTGGAGCTATTTCCATGTTTTACCCTTCTTTGGTAATTTTTTGTTTCAGTTCCCAGCGTTCTTGTGCATCAATACACATGGTTGCTATCGGTCGGGCTATTAATCTGGGTAAACCAATTTCTTCATCTGTTTCTTCACAATAACCATAATCACCAGTTTTGAATCGATCCAAAGCTTTGTTGATTTTTTTCAACAGCTTTCGGTAGCGATCACGGGTTCTGAGTTCAAAAGTATTTTCAGTTTCTCTTGAAGCCCTCTCAGCTTCATCACTGATGTCTCTGGCTTCTGATTTTAAATTGGCTATGGTTTCATTCGATTCAATTAACAAATCTTCTTTCCACTGCTCAATTCTGCGTTTGAAATACTCCAAATGCTTGTCACACATGTATTCTTCTTTGGCACTGGGCTCGTAGCCATCTGGTAAATCCATGTTTGGAACATAATCTGCGGGCAAATCATTGATACTTCTTTCTGCCATTTTTATCTCCTTTAATGCTTCGCGCTGTTACTGCGCGTGCTAAAATATGGACTGAATTAAGTTTTTCAATAGATTGTAAGTTAAATCCATCAAACAACTTAAAATTTAAGGCGAACTTTATACCTGAAACTGGGCCAATGAGCAACCATTTTTAATGATTAGAAGCATATTCATTTCAATATTGAAGGGCTATCAATATTTAATCAGCCCCTTACTGGGCAATCGTTGTCGTTTTCATCCATCATGTTCTGAATATATGATTGAAGCTGTACAACGATTTGGAGTCTTTAAAGGGTTCTACTTGGGCATGAAGCGATTAAGTAAATGCCAACCCTTGAGTGCGGGAGGATTTGATCCTGTTCCAGAAAAACCCATTCAACCATCTACCAACAAAATTGTAAAAAGTGAGCACCATGACTAATCAATCAAACCCGAGCAAAACCCTCATTAAAAATGCCATTGTGGTTAATGAATATCAGAACATTGAAGCTGATGTTTTGATAGCTGGTGAGCGGATTGAAAAAATTGCCAGTCACATTGATGCCGCTGAAGGCATGCATGTGGTTGATGCTCAAGGCCTACATTTGTTACCTGGCATGATTGATGACCAAGTTCATTTCAGGGATCCGGGTGGCGAACATAAGGCCGATTTTGGGACTGAATCTGCTGCCGCTGTGGCTGGTGGTATAACCTCAGTAATGGACATGCCAAATACCAATCCTTTGACCATAACCCAAAGTGCCATTGAAGACAAACATGCTTCTATCAGTGGCCGTTCACATTGTAATTATGGTTTCTATTTTGGCGCCACCAACGACAACATTGAAGAGATCAAAGCCATTGATACTTCTTTGATTTGTGGCATCAAAGCATTCATGGGCGCATCAACTGGAAACATGCTGGTAGATAATGAAAACACCTTGAATGAAATCTTCAAGCATGCACCTGTGCTGGTGGCAACACACTGTGAAGACACCCCCATCATATTGGCCAATGAAGCCAAAGCCAAAGAACAATATGGTGAGAACATTCCTGTGGCATTACACCCATATATTCGCTCAGTCAAAGCCTGCTTGAAATCAACCGAATTAGCCACTTCCTTGGCGATAAAACACAATGCCCGCCTGCATGTGTTGCATATTTCTACGGGTGCTGAAATTAAATACTTGGCTGAACTCAAAGCCAAGCACAGTAACATCACGGCTGAAGCCTGTGTACATTTTTTGTGGTTCAGTGAAGAGGATTATGCCAAACAAGGGGCTTTAATTAAATGCAACCCAGCAGTCAAAACCAAAGAAGATCAAGACACCATATTGGCAGGCATCCAAGACAAAACGATTGATGTGATTGCCACCGATCATGCACCTCATTTATTGGCTGAAAAATCCCAACCCTATATGCAGTCACCTTCAGGATTGCCTTTGGTGCAAACGGCTTTACCCAGCTTGTTGACACTTGCACAACAAGGTAAATTAAGTCTGCACCAAACCATTGACCAAATCAGTCACCGAGTGGCAGATATGTTTGCCGTGGTTGATCGTGGTTACATTCGCGAAGGGTACTTTGCTGACTTGGTACTGGTGGACATGAATAAAACCCATAAAATTGATAATAAAAACATGCTGTACAAATGTGGCTGGACCCCATACCATGACGCTCATTTCACAGCCAGTATTGAAAAAACTTGGGTTAATGGTGACCTTAAATGGTCAGATGGAAAAGTTCAAAACCAAGCTCATGGTCAAGCCTTGAAATACAACAGAAATTAATGAATCATCAATGACAAAAGGTTGCACCCGTGATTAAACCCTTATTCATTTCTTTGGCCCCTATTGGGTTGGTCTTTACCTTAATTCAAGGTATTCACTGGGCCATAAATGGGAATTGGATTCTGGGTATAAGTATGGTGCTTGCCGCTGGACCCTTAGCCTTATTTCTGTCTTACATTCTAATTTTTAAAAATTTAGCCAGAACAAGTAAAGACTTTTACAGCATACAAATGACATCATTACTGGGTGTTATTATCTGCCTAAGCCTGTATTTTTATCAAGGAAATAGCGATGGTAATTCAGCGCTTTTTTCAATACTCAGTTATATCATCACCTTGCTTTACATTTACTGGTATTCAGAAAATGGCAGACAAAAGAGTGAAATTATTGGCCTCGGAAAAACATTGCCTGACTTTTCAGTTTTTGACAGTAAAGGCAACCTCATAACTGCAGCACAGCTCAGAACAAAACCAACCATCTTGATGTTCACCCGAGGCAACTGGTGTCCATTGTGTATGGCCCAGATCGACGAGGTGGTTGCAGCCTATAAAGAATTAGATCAAATGGGCGTACAGGTTGTCATCATTGCATCACAACCAGAAAAAAACACCCATGCCTTGGCAGCTCGATTCGATGTACCCTTTTTATTCTTAATCGACAAGGATCAAAAATTAGGCAAGCAATTGGGTCTCATTCATCACAATGGCCTGCCATTAGGGTTTCAAGTATTTGGTCATCAAAGCGACCAATATTATCCAACAATTATTGCGAGTGACGATTCAGGCACCATCATATATTCTGACCAAACAAGCAATTATCGGGTCAGGCCAGAGCCTGAAGAGTTACTGAAACTGTTTCGATGACAGTCACTCAAAACCACTTTTAAAAATGGGACATTCTGAATTGAAACTACCAGTGATTCGGTCACCTAAATCAAAAATATCATCATTATTATTGTTGTCACCTGTATCATCGGTCGCTTGATTATTCAGAA
>JBPOFV010000199.1:0-4835 GCA_051252335.1 Marinicella sp.
AAATAATTCTCATATTCATAATTGGTATTTCATATGTACAAGCAGCAGTTAATATAAATGCCGGTTTATCTGGTACTTGGCATAACAACCTAATTCCTGGCCAAGGGTTGTTTTTGGATGTTATTCCTGCCAACAAGACACTGTTTGCCGGATGGTTTACCTACCTGCCTGATTCTCAAGCTGAAAACAATCAGTATTGGCTGACGCTCCAAGGACCCTACAGTGGATCGGTGGCAGACTTATCGATATTTAAAACCACAGAAGGTCAATTCAATGACATCAGTGAGATACAAACCATTCAGGTTGGCATTGC
The DNA here is from genome assembly GCA_051252335.1 of Marinicella sp. GTDB lineage: Bacteria > Pseudomonadota > Gammaproteobacteria > Xanthomonadales > Marinicellaceae > Marinicella. The sequence continues at coordinate 314 of JBPOFV010000199.1, forward strand.
TACATTAATTTTTGACAGCTGTACAGCCGCTCGGTTTAATTTTCAACTGGATGAATTCGGCATTGAGAACAGCATAAATTTAAACAGAGTTACACCAGATGTTTTTTGTTCAGAAAATTCTGACAATGAACCACAGCAATCAAGTTTGAATTTTCCACCAGAGGTTGCTGCCATTTCCCTCAGTGAAAACAACCAATCCATCATCATTCAATTCAGTCTATTCGATCCTGAGAATGATTTGATGGATTTAAAATTGACGGTGTTGGGAGCCCAAAATCAACAACATGAGATCCCTGTGGCTTATCTACAGGGGCACGTCAATTATCCAGTTATCAGTGGTGAACATAAAACCATCAGCTGGGATTACTTAAACGACATTGGGTTTCAAGCACTGAATATTGATTCATTCCAGATCCAAATCGAAGCCGATGATCTCTATGTCAGCAATTTACAAGAAATCATCGACTCGGTCAGTGAGGAACGGCTGATTGCTGACATTCAGGCCATTGAAGGAATCAGGCATTATCAATCTTTTCCAGCTGGCTTAACAACCGCTAGAGATCACATCAAAACTCAAATGACTGAGCATAATTTGCCGTTTGTTGAACAAGTTTTCAATCACTTGGGCTCAGAAGGTGTGAACATCATTGCAACTTTAGAAGCTGAAAATACAACCCAAGAAGTCTATATCATAGATGGCCATTATGACTCCGTCTCAAGAACCCCAGGAGCAGATGACAACGCATCTGGTACGGCAGGTATGTTAGAAGCCATGCGTGTATTGTCACAATTTAACTCCAAGAAAAACATCAAATTCATCGCGTTTGATAAAGAAGAACTGGGCTTGGTTGGCTCGAGGTATTATGCCAATAACATCACAACAGGTGAACAAATCAAAGGCCTGATCAATTTTGAAATGATTGGCTATACCTGCAGAGAACAACCGGAGTGTGTGAATTTTCCCAATGCAGACACTTCAATCTATAACATCAAAAGTAATTTCGCCAACACCCTCAGTGATACATTCTTACAAATTGGAGCGACCCATGTTCCAGGGCTAAAAATAACACCCGTCACTGACGATGGGGACAGTAATTTTCGACGCAGTGACCATGCCCCTTTTTGGGACTTGGGGGTAGATGCATTGTTTCTGACCGACGGCGCCAACTTTCGCACCCCACATTACCACCAAGTTTCCGATCGACTCATTACACTGGACACTGAATTTATGACACAAGTGGTCAAGACTGCCGTTGGCACTCTTGCTATCTTGGCCGAAATCAGCCACACGGGTTATGCCGTCAGTGATACACTGGAATTATCTGCTTACTAAATGCTAACTTAATAACCATTATGTCTACCAAGCCAAACCATTTCACCACATTATTTATCATAATCTCAGCTGTATTAATAAACATGTCTGTAGTTCTTTTTGAGACAGCACAGCAACTGTTTTATATGGATTTATATCAAATCAGTCCAGATGCCAAATTCAATGATATTTTTTTCAGTCAATTTAGGAAATGGACTGTGTGGGTTATATTTGCTATTCCATTGTGGTTTTATATAAAAGAATTGGCCCAACAGGATTGGATCAATGCAAAAAATATTTATCACACCGTTGCTTTGATTATTGTCATACTCATATTTGTAATGCTAACCATGTCGGTTATTGAAATTAACATAGCTGAATTACCGTTCAATGCGACTAGGTTCTGGGAATATGTAACATTCTATGTTTATCAAAAAACACCCATCTATACATTTGGTTATACGTTTCTATCAATTGTTTTTTACTTGTATATTAAAAATAATCAACTGGCAGTACAAGTTCTTAAGTTGAGCCAATTGAATCAAAAAGAATTACATCAATTTTATAAAAACAGGGTCAAACAGGAACCTAACACTACTGTCTTGAAAATCAAAGTTGGCAACCATTATAAAATAATCTCAATTGAAGACATTGATTGGATAGAAGCTGATGACTATTGTGTCAACATACACAGCAATAAAAATGAAGCGGTCTATTCCATGCGAGCTACCCTCAAATCTCTAGAAAATATATTACCAGATTCATTTCTACGCGTACACCGAAGTGCAATTGTAAACATGACAGGCGTTGAAGAATATAAAACCAAGGGCTCTGGATTAATTACAATGAAAAGTGGTGATGAAATTGCTGTGGCCCAAAGTAAGTTAAAGCTGATAAATGATTTTTTTGGAAAAGAAGGGTAACTTCATTGAAACAGTCGAAATAAATGGCCGATACAAGATCGGCCATAAAGTATCTTCATTCAAGGGTTGTTATGCAAAGATTCACACATGATGTCAGGCGTGATTCGTTGTAAATTAATTGTTCCTGATTTTTCTTCAGGTTGAAGAAATTCATAAATCAATATCGCTTCAAAACAACTCAAGAATTCAACTTCTACTGTGCCGACAGCAACGGTTTCAACTGCAGTGGAATCATCAAAGCGACCACCTGAAGAGCGGTAAATGGGCATCATAATGGATGAACCTTGCACTGGACCAATGGCGGTAAACCAACGATTCTGCCTAGAGCCAAATCCAGTGAGTTCTGTATCTGCATCAGCCTCTGTATCATCATATGTAAACCAAAACATAACGGCATCAAACCTATTTTCATCTAGGGCAAAATCGAACACCACGCCTTGACCATTTTGATTGGGGTCAACCCATGCGCCAGATAATCCATGGTTGATTTGGAAATCATTGCCATTGTCCACAGCTTCCAGAGAAATTTTCCTGATTGGGATTTGTAAGATGCTTGGGTCTGATGAACCGGTAATAACAAATGATCCATCACTGCGATTTACTCCAATACCATTGGGTCTTGAAAAAGTGGCTTCTGCCACAGGACCATCATCAAACCCATCGACACCAGTTCCAGCAAAGTGCTCAACTTGACCATTGAAATCCACTCGGTATACCTCATGAGCAGTTCTGGCCAGCACATAATAATAATCTCCATATAACTCTAGATGACCTCCGCGACCTGGTATGGTTGCAAATGCACTGGCATTACCATTTAAATCTACTCTGGTGATTTTCCCGTCTCGAAAATTCAAAGCATATAATGCATTGTCATGCCCCCAAGTTAAACCATTTACACAACCTATTCCTGCCAAGGTGCTGATAGTTTCTGCTGATCCATTGACCAACTTGCTGATGCGATTCGCTGAACACTCTGCAACATATAAATTTTCATTGTTGTCCAATGCCAAACCAACGGGCCCAGATAAACCACTGTTGATAATTGTTTTATTGCCATTAGGTGAAATGCGATAGACGTCACCACCATTGAATGTGGCTACATATAAATCACCACTTGAGTCCATGATAATACCTGAAGGAGAACCACTCAGTCCAGATGCAAAAATCGAAGTTTCTCCATCGGGCGTAATTTTAACCACAGTTGAGCCATTACCAGTTCCAATAACTCCGAAGTCACTGATATATATATTCCCGTTGTCTGTCACAAAAACATCACCACTGGCTCTCGCTTCAGCAATGGTTGTTACCACATATTCTTCTGATTCATCAGCATATAGCAAATTAATAAACAGTGATAAAATCATCACCAATAGTAATTTAATTTTTGCCTTTGTAATATTATGTTGGGCATCATAAGATAAGCTTAACTTGCTTAGATTATTCATATTATTTCTCGATTTAAACAGTCCCAATAACTTATCAAGTAGAGCATCAAAACAGTTGAGTTTTGCAGCGAAGTATTTGCAGCTTGCAGGAAAAATTATTTAGTATCTTTAAATCGATGGTATTTTGCAGTGAATGAAGGCTAGTGCTCAATCCCTTGAACTTCGAATCATCCTGGCATTAACCTAAATATTGTAGTATGCATGACTCAATATTCAAGTAAGTAGATTTTTCTAATATTGAAATTCAGAATGCTGATGTGGCGGTTATTGATTCTATGTTTTTAGTCATGGTCCATACTCATTTTCAATATTAACTTCAAAATGACCCATTCACACACCAATTCATGCAGCAAAGCCTGTTGAATATGCAGTCAAACACAATAAATTTAATTTAATCACAACCTATTTTGCAGTTAATACTTTTAGAATCTATATCAGCATCCAAAAGCGAGTCTTAAGCATTTACTTCAATAAAATCACTCTTAGCTGCATTTATATTCCAATAACCTTCTCCATAATTAAAACTGTAGTTAATGGCTCACATCGAGTTAATAAAAACTTAATGAAAACTTAACTTCATCCATGTGAAAGAACTGAGTGACAGAGAAAATTCATGCCATTTTTAGGATAATTATTTTGGAGAAAAAAATGAAAACAAATATCAATCCATTAACTAAAGCATTACGCTATGCCTTAATTACTGGTCTTGCCACCACTTCATCAATTGGATCTTTTGCCTCAGCACAAGACGGTGACGATGATTCAGTTGAAGAGCAAGGTAAAATTACGGTAACGGGTTCGCGTATTAAACGGTCAGATGTTGAAGGCGCATTACCGATTAC
>JBPOFV010000200.1:0-4833 GCA_051252335.1 Marinicella sp.
TCATGTGAAAAAACTGCGATTTTGGCACGATGACCTGGATCTCTGGCTGCGCCTTTGATTTCTAAAAACCCTTGAGAAATCTCTGGTACTTCAACCTTAAATAACTCAATCATAAATTCAGGGCTTTTTCTGGACAAGGTCAAAATAGGTCCTCGGTTTAATCGGTTGACTTCAACCAACAAACCTTTCAATCGATCTCCACGCTTAACTTTTTCACGTGGAATCCCATATTCTCGAGGAACGATGGCCTCAATGCCACTACCGACATCAATAAAGACATGCCCGCGCTCTACTCTTTTTACAATACCAGATAGCACTTCTCCAATGCGGTCTTCAAACATTTCGACCACTTGTTCACGTTCGGCTTCTCTGACTTTTTGTAAAATAACTTGTTTGGCTGTTTGTGCTGCGATTCGTCCAAATTCAACCGACTCCATTTCTTCTTCAATGACATCACCAATTTCAATATCAGGATCATCTTTTTGGGCTTGTTCCAGAGTTAATTCGCGGTCTTCTGATTCCAATTCTTCATCTTCAACCACTGTCCAACGACGATAGCTGTCATACAGACCTGTGGTGCGATCAATATCGACTCTCACATCCATATCTTTCATGTGTTTTTTTCGTGTGGCTGATGCCAATGCCAATTCTATGGCCTCAAAAATCACATCGCGACTGACGCCTTTTTCATTCGATAAGGCTTCTGCAACATACAGAATTTCTCTACTCATTTTTTCACTCCACCAACAGTTGGTTTCAACCGTGCTTTCATTACATTTCCCATTTCAAAACCATATGATGTAACCTCATTGGCCACCACAATCTGATCATCAGATACTGCCTTTATAATGCCTTTGATATTTCTTGCACCATCTACAGGCTGTGCCAGTTTAACTTGTACAAATTCACCCATATAACGACTGAATTGATCGGCATTGAATAACACCCGATCCATACCCGGCGATGACACCTCTAAGACATAAGCACCATTAATGGGGTCTTCCACTTCTAAGATACCAGAAATTTCTCGGCTACAATTAGCACAATCATTCACATTAATACCTTTCTCATGGTCAATAAACACACGTAATATAGCATTGTTTTTTTGCGGTAAATATTCTAAACCCCAAAACACAAAGCCCATGTCTTCTATCACAGGTTGTATCAATTCTGACAGTAATTTTTCTTTCATCAAAACCTTAAGCAATTACAGGTTAAAGTAGCTGGGATTTATTGGGTGAAGTAAACATGGATTTGTCGCCTCACCAATCAATGAATTTCAGCAACAAAAAAGGCTCCACTTGGAGCCTGACTGTTTGAGCGCACATTTGGCGATCAATCAATTGGTTGCGGGGGCAGGATTTGAACCTACGACCTTCGGGTTATGAGCCCGACGAGCTGCCAGACTGCTCCACCCCGCATCATCAAGATGGCATATTCTACTATATATTTTTGTTTTTGCAACACTTAAAGGACTGCTAAATTAGAATAATTTCAAATTATGTTTTATTGGCCAAGGCTGCCACTCTTCCAACCGTCAGCCCTTGTACCAAAATACTGAACAACACCACCGCATAGGTTGTCGCAATCAACGGTTCACGATAAGGGCCAACAGGTAATGACAATACCAATGCCACCGAAATACCGCCTCGCAACCCTCCCCAAGTTAAAATTTTAATCGCATGTGGCGAATAGGTGTTTTTAAATTTCAATAAGCTCACAGGCAAGCCCACGCTGATAAACCGAGCGACAATAACCAACGGAATTATCAACAGCGAGCTGTAAATATAACTGGGCAAAAATTGAATCAACAACAATTCCACACCGATCAGTAAAAACAACACTGCATTCAGCACTTCATCAATCAACTCCCAGAAATTATCTAACCGTTCTCTGGTCACTTCACTCATGGCCAACATACGCCCTTGATTACCCGTCATTAAGCCTGCAATCACAATCGCTATAGGACCAGACAAGTGCAAATATTGCGCCATTGAATAGCCACCGGTTACCATAGCAATGGTGATCAATACTTCGACTTGATAGTTATTAATAGACTTTAACATCCTATAACCCGCATAGCCCAAAGCCAAACCAAACACAGCACCACCAACTGCTTCTTGCAAAAACAACAAGCTCACACCTGAAAAAGAGGCTTCAGATTGGCCCGTGGCAACGCCTAAGACAGCTATGAATAACACCACAGCAATCCCATCATTGAATAAGGATTCACCTGTGATTTTTACTTCTATGGATTTGGGGGCGCCCACTTTCTTTAAGATCCCCATCACGGCAATGGGGTCAGTTGGAGATATCAAGACACCAAAAACCAAGCAATAAATATAGGGGATATCTATACTAAATAATTGAAAAATGTAAAAACTAGCCACACTGATAATCAACGATGACATGACTACACCAATGGTGGCTAAAATGGCAATGGTATCCTTCATCTTGGCCAGTCGATTGATGTTGACATGCAATGCACCGGCGAACAACAAGAAACTGAGCATGCCATTCATCACAGTCTCATCAAAATCAATTTGAGAGACCACAGCCGCTATGGATTCTGTTTCATACCAACCTAATTTATTCAGCGCCACCAAAAACAGTGACATCAATAAGCCAATTACCATGATCCCAATACCATTAGGCAAACCCACATAGCGATGGTTGAGATAGGCAAATAAAGCTGCCGATGACAATAGCATTGAAATCAGATCAAACAAACTCATACTTTTTTCCTGTTGCTTATAAAGCTATAAAGAAATCATTTTATAGCTAGACATAAAAAAAGGGTGACTTAATAGCCACCCTTTTTCTAAGACTTGAGTCTTTAACTGATTACCAATCTAAACGGATACCAACCTGTGCACGCCACTGTGAACTAAAATTAGAAGTAAACAAGTTGCTACCAGCATCTCGCCCATTCCAATCTAAGATGTAACGACCTTGGTCATCAAATCCATCTAAACTAGCAATGCTAACACCATCAAAACTACCCAATTGAACTTGACCCCAGTCACTATTCAATAAGTTACCCAAGTTTTTCACATTGAAGTACATGGTTGCTCTCACGCGGCCCCATGCGGGCAATTCTTGCTGAACATTCAAGTCCCATTGGTTAATCCTATTAGGTTTAAAGGCATTTCTTGGTGCAATTCTACCGCGGTATTGGCTTAAACCAGACTGTTGTAAAAATGTCTCAAAAGCTGCAGCTTGTGAAGGATCATCTAATACATACTCATCTGGGTTTGGAACGTAGAATAAATCATTGTCTCTGATGCCATCGCCATTCACATCATTACTGAAGTTATACGAAAACGGTTCGCCATCACGAGATACAAAAACCAACCCAATTTTAGTGAATGTATCACCGAAGAAGTTATTTTCATAGTTAACGAAAAAGTTAAAAGCATTTTCAATTTCATAAGCTGAAGTTGCAACCAATACTTCATTTGGATTGATTGTAGGCGTGTTGTTCCAGTTTGAAATGGCACGCGATGAGGTACCGGCACTGACTTCAGTTGCATCCGTATATGTGTAAGATGCTTTGGCATACCAATGCTCAGTTTGCGGTAACTCAATGCTCACTGTAGCACGTTTAGTTTCACCTTTATTAGTATTTGTTAAGTACAACACATCATTGAAATCACTGTTTTGATTAGCACGCTCATCACTATTAGGATCTAAAGGATCTGAAAAATAAGATAATCGACCATCAGGTAATGCACCAGTAGGAGCACCTAAATTTAAGTGTTGGTAATGAATGGCATTTTGTACTTGTGAATATTCAAGTTCCAATGAACCAATCAAGCCATACCATGGTAATTCTGCATCAACAGCGATGTTTGATTTCAATACAGTTGGCAATTCAAAATCAGGATCTAAAGAATCCACATCTTGACTGGCTGAACCAGGACCACCAGGTATTGGTTGGTTGTCAGGATCTGGAGAGAATCCAAAATTATCAAAGTCACGATAAACATCAACATCTCCACCAGTATTGGTGAATGAATTTGATAACCACACATTTGGCGTTTGGCCAGTGAAGATACCGACACCACCACGTAATTGCATATAACGTTCATCTGACATGTCGTAGTTAAATCCAAACCTAGGTTGAATTACACCATTACTGATTACACCATTATTAGCAAAACCAAAAGCATCTTGGAATGACTGATTGAATCGAGGACGGCCATCAGCACTGGGCTTATCGAAACGTAACCCATACTGTACAGTTAAATTTTCATTGACTGTCCAGTTATCTTGTATAAACAGGCTGTCTTGTTTCCATGACCAAACAGATAATGGAAAAGGATTTGCCGGATCAGAGCCAATTCTTAATTGATAGAAATCATAGAAGCCAGCTTCAAAATCATCAACATTATTGAATGTATATTGGCCCAATGAAGAGAACACAAACAAGTTGCTGTTGTCTTGAGATTTTCTTTCTACACCAAAAGTTAAATTATGGTTGCCCATAAAATAGTTACCTTCTAAATAGATTTTTTCTTCTTCGACATTCAATACATTGGCATGTCTAAAACGTTCAGTACCCAACCTAGTTCTGGCACCTTCATCTCCAATGTCTCTGATTTCAATTTGAGGTAGGCGAGTTCCATTTTGTGAAATAGGTTCTTTATCAAATGTATTTTGCGAATATCGAAACTCGGTTGAGAAATTGGCAGTCCAGTCACTGTAAACATTCAATGCCAATGTATCATTCTCAAATTGATCGTTGAACCAATGAGAACTGAATGAAGAATTGGTGCCACCGTAATTTGGAAAACTAGGATCTAAATCTTCATTGGTGGTGTATCTTAACGA
>JBPOFV010000201.1:0-4820 GCA_051252335.1 Marinicella sp.
ACAAAGAAAATGACTTATACTAACTCGAGTTAACAAATTTAATAATGTCGATGTCTTTGAAGAAAGTAAATTTTGCGCATGCCTTATTGGTATTTATTGGTTTATTTGGACTGATAACTGCAGGTATGTTTATGTTAGACCAATTGTTACATGTGGTTTTGTTTGTTGCTTTAGTCTGGGTTGCTATAAACGCTTGGATAATCGGATACCAGTACCAAACCATCAGAGAAATGATGAGTGCTGCCATTACCAAAGCATTACCAGCCACATATATTTTCCTGTTAATTGGTTTAGTTATAGCGGCATTGATGAAGAGTGGGACGGTGGCCACTTTGATCTATTTTGGTTTGGATTGGCTTTCACCACAAATGTTTCTGCCCTTGGGGTTTGTGTTGTGCGCCATGATGTCACTACTCACTGGTACTTCATGGGGTACTGTTGGTACTTTAGGTGTGGTATTTATGGGTATGGGTACAGCCATGGAAATGCCACTGTATTGGGTGGCAGGTATGGTTATTTCTGGTGCTACATTTGGCGATAAAATGTCACCGATATCTGATACCACGAATTTAGCTGCCATGAGCGCTGAAACCGATTTGTATGCTCACATCAGATCAATGATGCGTACCACCATGCCTACATTTGCCTTGGTGGTAGTGATATTTGCCGTGGTTGGCATGTCAATCGAGACTGGGGAACATGTCTCAACACAAATCAGTGAAATACAATTGGCATTGGCTGGTCAGTTTAATTTAAACCCTTTGATTACAGTATGGCCCGTTGTTATTTTGTTTATCTTGAGCTATCGAAAATTTGCCGCTGAAATCAGCATGACCGCCTGTATTTTTTCTGCTTCATTAATTGCAATGTTGTTTCAAGATATAAGTGTGCAAGCGATGGCTCATGCATTGTGGTCAAATTCCAAACCCGATACTGGAATTGCTAATTTAGATGATTTGTTGGGTCGAGGCGGTTTATTCAGTATGGCTTGGACATTGATGTTGGCATTTATTGCCATTGCGTTGGGTGGTATATTACAAGGTGCCGGATTTGTCATGGCTTTACTGGGAAAAATGATAGCTAGAATCAAGACTACCGGCTCTTTGGTGGCATCTACCATTGGTACAGGATTTTTGACAGTTGCAGCACTCGGCGAGGGTTACATTGCCATTATTTTGAATTCACAGTTGTACCAAAAAACCTATAAAAAACTGGGTATTGATGCTTCCGTATTATCTCGTTCAGTGGAAGAGGGGGTAACCATCTTGGCTGGATTGATTCCATGGACCACATCGGGTGCATTTTATGCAGCAACTTTAGGTATTTCTGTCCTTGAGTATGCACCTTATGCCTTGTTGAATATACTGAATCCAATTGTTGCCATTCTATTTGCTTATATGGGGATAGGTATTATTTATCAAAACAAAACGAAACAAATGGAACAAGGATGATCCAAACTGCTATTAGATATAATCTGCTCCTGTTGTCAAAGGTTCATTAACTGAAGTTTTCATTGTTTAAAGTTCGGACAATTGCTAGTATTTTTAAACATGTGAATTTTGGGGATTTTCAATGACTAAAATACTGACTAAATTACTTTTAACCCTCTATGTAGTTTCAGTTCATTCTGCCGAATACGGTGGCGGCGGATCAGCGGAAATTTTTCATCAAGACAAGCTGTCAGAATTTGAGCAAATGAATAGGTGGTCTAGATATATAAAAGATCGAGAAGAATTGATTCATCGAGGTCTGTTAACTATCAGCCCATTCTCAGGGCTACATGCCATGTATGACTTTCCATTAACTACAGACCAATCCTACCCCAGTTATTATGGCATCAGCAATTTTGTGGATCTCGATTTAGCCGCGCCGGATATGCTTGAAGACTACAATTGTGGGATGCGAACTTATGATCTTGATAGTGGCTATAACCATGGTGGAATCGATATATTCACATGGCCCTATTCATGGCACAAAATGGATCATGATGAAGTGCAAATTGTGGCTGCTGAAGCAGGTACTATCACCACTAAAATTGATGGAAATTATGATCGCTCCTGTAGTTTTGATGACCCACTGAATACTGGTTGGAATGCAGTTTATGTCACTCATGCTGATGGTTCATATGCCTGGTACGGCCACATGAAAAATGGCTCATTAACGACAAAATCAGTTGGTGAGACAGTCGTTGTGGGTGAATATCTTGGGGTGGTTGGGAGTTCAGGCAATTCTACTGGTCCTCATCTGCATTTTGAGACTCATGATTTCTTAAATAATGTGATTGAACCATATTTTGGCTTATGTAATGCGACCACTGCTGATTCATGGTGGCGAACGCAAAAGCCTTATTACGAATCCAAAATTAATCAACTCATGACGCACCCAAATCCGCCTTCATTTCCAACTTGCCCTGCTACAGTAGATACACCCGATGAGAGTCAGTTTTTTGAAGCCAGTGATCGCGTCTACCTGGCTGCTTATTACAGTGACCAGCTGGATGGGCAATTAACTTCTTATGAGGTGCTGCGCCCTGATGACACGGTGGCTTCATCTTGGACACATGCTTCTACATTTGCACATTATGCCGCTTCCTATTGGTATTGGTATATCGACTTATCTGCCTTGCCACAAAATGGACGGTGGATATTTAGAGCAACCTATGAAGGTCAAGATGTCGAGCAGTACTTTTGGGTGGGTGATTTAATATTCGGTAGCTCCTTTGAATGACAGTTAGATAATTCAACTATGATTTCAATATTCGTGCAATGCGACTGTCACCCATCATTTCACTGGCTTCCATCGTAACCATCAAAGCATTTTTATCTATGCCTAATACCAACTCTTTGAGTTGGTTAATGCGCCTGGCATCTATCACTACAAATAATATTTGTTTGGTGTGTTCGCCGGTCAAATTTTGCCCTGTGAGGATGGTGCCATCTCGATTCATTTGAGTAGAAATGGCTTGAGCGATTTGGGCAAGTTTAGAGGAAACGATGTTGATGGTTTTTTCAGAACTTGTGCCAGATAAAATTCTGTCGATTACTTGTGCTGTGACATAAATACTGATCATGCTCCACAGTATTTTTTCCATGTCTTTAAAGATTAATCCTATCGTTAGAATAATTAAACTATCCATAATCAGTAAAACTTGAGCAGGTTTAAGGTAGGTATAATTCGCAATGATTTTTGCAACGATGGTGGTACCACCAGCCGATGCATTTCCTTTTAACACAAGGCCGACACCTAGTCCGGCAAATATTCCCCCGTATAATGTGGATAACAACATACTTTGGATCTCTGGAATGGTCAGATAAAGGTTGATTAAATCCACGCTTAGTGCGGTCAGAATCATTGAAAACACACTGCGCACTGCAAATTTTTTATCAATGAATTTGATCCCTACTAAGATCAGCGGAATATTGATCAGCAACATGGCTACACCAACTGGAATGGGGAACAATAAGTGCAGTAATATGCCCATGCCCGGAGTGCCACCAGTTACGATGGTTGCCGGTAGAAGGAAAAATGCTATGGCACTTGCTAACAGCAGTGAGCCCAAAATAATCAAAAGGTATTGTTTCATTTTAGCTGGTTTTTTTGTCGTCCCATAAACGCATTAAACCTTGTTGTGCAGTAGATGCCACCAGATTGCCTTGGATGTCAAAAACATGACCCGTAGCAAAGCCTCGGGCTTCAGAAGCGCTGGGGCTGTCGCAGTCATACAATAACCACTCATCAATTTGGAAAGGTCGATGAAACCACATGGCATGATCTAAACTGGCAAATTGTAATTTAGGGTCAAGATATGAAATACCATGCGGTAAAGTTGCTGTTGAAACCAGGTGGTAATCAGATACAAAAGTCAGTAATGAACGGTGCATCGATTGGTCTGCATCAAGTGGATAACGCGCCTTAAACCAGATCCGCTTGATGGGTTCCTTGGCTTCGCTATCAAAAGGGTCTACATCATCGACAAATCTAAATTCAAATGGACCCTGAGTGGTCAATGTCCTTCTCATTCTGGGAGAAAGGTGTTTTATTTTATCTCCTGGAATTAAGGTTTTCTCAGTTAGATCATTAGGCATAGGAATGTCTGGCATGGGTTTTTGGTGCTCCATGCCTTGCTCAAACTTTTGAAATGAACAAGCCAATATTAAAATAGGCTTGCCATTTTGAATGGCGGAAACGCGGCGATTACTGAACGTTCGCCCATCTCTTGCACGTTCTACTTGATAAACGACTGGTTTGTTGCAATCACCTTCACGCAAAAAATAAGCATGCAATGAATGAACTTGTTGATTCTCAGTGGTGAGGTAAGCCGCTTTTAATGCTTGAGATAAGGCTTGTCCACCAAAAATTCTGCCCGTGCCAATATCTAATGATTGCCCACGAAACAAATTGACTTCAAGGTGTTCAAGATCAAAATATTTTAATAGTTTTTCTAATTCATTCATATTTTTTTGCAGTGCTGCCAATATTGATTAATTGAATGCTTGTCATGACCATGGACCAGGGAAATAAAACACCAGGGTCCACTTTTCGATGAACCTTTATTTGGTCATCATCTGATGAAGCTATCATGGTTTGATCCAAGTCTTCATGTCCAGCGATGTGTTTTAGACTGGGAATATTTTTATGTAAATGATTGATCAGTTTAATTAAGCCAGTAATTTGTACATCTGGATAGTGTTCTGTCGGAATTTGATTTTGGCTGTGATGCCAATCCGGATAACGTCCTGTATTGACTAACTCTATGCCAATTGATTGTTTATTATGTCCTTTGACATGATGCGCAATTCTTTTTGGATCAACCCATTGGT
>JBPOFV010000202.1:0-4745 GCA_051252335.1 Marinicella sp.
GCCATGACCACTTCACCGGGTAAGGCATTTTGTACGAAAACCACTTTTTCGTTCCACTTTGCCACGCCCCTGCCATCATGAGATAAATCTTCAATGATCATTTCAATGGGTTCTTGTGGGAATTTATTCCTTGATCTTCTACCCATTGATCAGTCCTGTATTAAAAATATTTTGCATGATTTTATTTTGTTACCCATTGGCCTTCAGCATTTTGATAGGACCAGCCTGGTTCTGCTTGTTCATTCCATTGTTTCACAAATGCTTTCCTGATTTGATCTTCCCACTCAGGATGGTTATTGGCGATAGCCACTTCGCGATATAAAGCAGTCCTATCACGATTCTCATCAGCCACTATTTTTTTTATGGTTTGTCTTTCTTTTAAACCCAATTGACCTGCATCCACTATTTCAACGAATCCATCGTTTGTAAAACCAACCACATTATCATTTAAATATGCTCGCAAGGAATCTGAAATACGTGTTTTCATTTTACTTTTCAGTGCGGTAATGGCAGGAGAAGACAGCGTAATATCAGCTTGGGCATGAGCACTTGAAATGAACCAATTAATTGGGTTCATGCTTTGTGCGATCATGCTCATGGTCGCAGGGTCTAATAATCCGGATTGATCATCTTGTGAAGCTTCTGAGTCACCTTTTAAGACATCTTCGACGAATTCTTTGGCTGCAGATTCAACTTCTGCTGCTGGAAAATATACATTGATGGTGACACATGCCGTTACCCAAACAAATGAAAACATCAAGGCTGATTTTGGCCATTTACGCATAACAAATACCTATTAATAAATAACAGGCATTATACAATGATCAGATTAATGAAAGATGAATCAATTGTCGTAATTAGCATTCAAAAGTCTATCTATAAACTCTTCCCAATTTATAGATCGCACAAAGCCAACAATGTTAATTTTAGGAATACCGCCTCCTTCAACCATGACAAATTGATTGTTTTGGTTTTTAATACCTCCAATTCGACAAACAGAGTTATGTAGCTTGCAACTCAATCTGATTTGTTTGTATTTAAAATCATCGAAAAACCGCAAAAACGTTTTAGAAATAGCACCAGAGATCCCTCCTAATGAAGAAATATTTTCTATGGCACGCTGACTGATGATCTGTTTCACTCCTTTGGTTTTAACTGTATAGACCTCTGCATCTAACCGATCAGTTTTCCAATTTGTTATTCGCAACTTGTTTACAGTACCTGACAAGTTACCAGTAATTAAACCAAAACCAAAAGTTTCAGTTAATAAAGACAGGTCAAAATCATTGAACATGACATCAGCGGCAATGACAGGTGCCACCCCAAATAGCCTTTCCATGGATAAGTTATCAACCTGCATTTGACCATTGAAGACTTTTAAATTTAAGGCGCCCAAAAATTTTATGGCACTGCCTTTTTTAACCATCCCTGGAATTTCTCCACTGATGGTGCCTGCCATAATTGGCCAGCCCATTTTCTCAGTAATCAACTTCAAGGAGATTGGCACAAGACTGGCATTTAAACTCATATCAATGAATTCAGAAAATAGATTTTCAACTAATAACTCTTGTAAAACAATTGAACCATCAAACACAGGAAATTCCTGAGATCCAACTAAATTAAATTTATCTTGCGAAAAATTAAACACAATTGCTGCTGTTTCTATGGGTAACCCTGCCATCAAAAGATGCTGCCAACTCAAGGATGAATCAGGGCCATTCTGATTTTTGTACCAAGTAATTTCTCCATTCAGTGCTTCTACAGCTATTTTGCGTGCTTCATTCAGAAAATAATAGTCATCAAATTTAAGCGACCATTGATCGAACACAGATTCATTAGTCTCTGCTGAAAACACCAACCCACCCGACATGCCACTTTTTCCAAACCCATATATACCCAAAACACTGCTTAAAATCTGTTGGTTAAAGTGATGGCTGTCTTTGATCAGTGCTGTGAATTTTGGATTACGCCAATGCTCCAAATCTTTAAACTCAATATGGGTCTGCAAATTGAGTGATTGCTTGTTTTCTATGTTTAATTCTGCAACATACCAATCATCGCTTTGCGCGTTCAGTTGGCCAGTTAAGGTGACTGGATATTTTGAAAAATCTACATACAATTGATCAAACAACATTTCGCCTGAATTGAGTTGAATACTGAAATTTAAATGTTGTTGAGACAGATTAAAATTAAATTCAAGACTCCCTGCTAACTCTGCTACGACGACATCTTCTGAGTATTCATAATTCAGCGCTGCGAACTTTATGGGCCCTTGATTGACGACAGCCATTTCTTCAAGGTCTAAAATGAGCTCTCCTGCCAATGTCATGTCAGGGTAATTCTGACCATCCTTTGCGACTATTTGGTTGACCAAGTCAGATACAGCAAGGTCATTAAAACTGACTGTTGCCTGTTGGCTGTTTGAGGATAAAGCCAATTTAATGCTTTTATTCTCACTTGCCATAGCAACTTGCCAAGCATTATTCTGACTGTCGATATAAGTATCTAACAACGATTTATAGGCAAGTCCATTAACAGTAAAGTTGAATTGGGCTTGATCGCATTGATGGATTGGAAATATCACCCAAGATTCCGGGCAAAGATAATCAACATCTTTGATTGAGTAATCACCATAGACCAAAGTGTTAGCGCGTACCCTAACGCCTAAATCTTGGGTGTTTATGGATAACTCATCAAACTCCCATTGCGCAGATTCATTTGCCTGAATAGAGACTGATACCAACAAACAAATCATGGTTATAGGTAAGAGGGAAAGAAAACAAAGAACTTGCAATCTGCTGGTCTTCACATTATTCTTTGAAATCAAGGACACGGGAAAATTAACATGGATAAACATCACATTTTAGTGGTAGATGACAATCACATCAATCGACTTTTTTTTGAATCCTCATTAAAAAAGCTAAATGTATCTGTCAAATCAGCAGAAAGTGGCTATCAAGCGATAGAACTGTGCCAATTGAATACCTTCGATTTAATCTTGATGGACATCAGAATGAACGGCATGGATGGGATTGAGACTGCTGCTCAAATCAAAACAATAAACACTTACTCTAACACCCCTATTTTGGCTGTTTCTGCCGAACATTTTAACTGCAGAAATCATCTTGATTTTGTTGCCAGTATTTTGAAACCCGTCAGCCAGGAACAATTGAAGCATGTAATAGAAATGCATTTGAGCAAAGGTCAATTAGATGTTACGCCAGAGTTTGATCATGAGTTGGCTTTGCAAATATCACATGATGACAACCAAATCGTACAGAAGCTACGAACCATGTATATTAGCCAACTACCCAAAGACTGGCAACAAATTGAAAAACTCCACCAAAGCGCAGATCGCTCTGGACTCGATGCATATTTACATAAAATGTTGGGGTCCGCAAAAGTATGTGCTGCAGCATTGCTGATTAAGCGCATTGAAGAAATAAAAACAAAGCTATCTACGCAAGCAGATTATTCAGACGAATACCTTCAATTAAAAATTGCGGTAGAAAAAACCCTCAACAAATAAGTACCTTAGAGATCAGTGATTCTCAAGTACCAACTTTATCTTTGACTTGTTCTTTGAGGTTTTTGCCGGGCTTAAAGTGAGGTGCGTACTTTGCACCTAGAGGAACAGGCTCACCAGTCTTGGGATTACGTCCCATTCTGGGGTTACGTTGGCGCAAGGTAAAACTACCAAACCCACGTATTTCTATGCGATCGCCATTAGCTATGGTTGAACTCATGTGATTAATGATTTCTCTGACCGATAAGCTGATGTCTGATTTAGATAATTCACTGCCCTCAAACTGACTGGCTAATAAATTGATGAGTTCCGAACGTGTGATTGAGTCTTTCATTGGGTTTAATTATAACTAAACTATTGAAAATGAAAAGTTAATTATTTCAGAAAATAAAAAAAAGGAACCGAATTGAGTAAATTCGATTCCTTTGACATGCTTTTAGAGCGATGGATTAATCATCCATTTTTTCTTTTAACAAGTCGCCCAAGCTGGTGGTTCCAGAACTGCCTTTTTTGTATTCATTCAATACATCATTCAATTCATCGCTTTCTTTTGCTTTAATAGAAAGTACCATCATTTTCTTACGACGATCCATTGAAACAAATTTAGCTTCAACTTCATCACCAACAGACAACACTGCGCTGACGTCTTCAGTACGTTCTTTAGCTACATCAAATGCTTTGATGACACCATTAACGCCTTCTTCTAATTCAACCACAGCTTCTTTCTCATCGACCTCAATGACTTTACCAGTCACCAACGAACCTTTAGGGTTATTAGCAACAAAAGAACCAAATGGATCTTGAGCCAATTGTTTAATACCTAAAGAAACACGTTCTCTTTCTGCATCAATGATCAATACAGTGGCTTTTACTAAATCGCCTTTCTTGAAGTTTCTGATGGCAGTTTCGCCTGGCTCATTCCAAGAGATGTCAGATAAGTGAACCAAACCATCAATACCACCTTCTAATCCAATAAAGATACCAAAGTCAGTGATTGACTTAATCTTACCTTCAATCAAATCACCTTTCTGAGCACTTTCAGAGAAGATAACCCAAGGATTTGGTTTACATTGTTTCATACCTAATGAGATACGACGTTTGTTTTCTTCAATTTCAAGAATACAAACTTCAACTTCATCACCAGGTTGTACCACTTTAGCTGGGTTGATGTTTTTGTTAGTCCAATCAATTTCAGAGACATGAACCAAACCTTCGATAC
>JBPOFV010000203.1:0-4742 GCA_051252335.1 Marinicella sp.
TGAATGTTAAATCTGCCATAGTCAGTATTGGCTGGTTAGAATTAGATTCTGTGTCAGATTTAGATACCTATCAGAAATTAGAAGATCAAGGACGCCTGAAGCCGTATTGCGATTTTGGTGGTTAAATGAAATTCATTCGTTATTTCAAGGATGTGTTGAAATTTAATCAACTGAACACAGCAGAAAATCAAATTTGTATTTATTGTGAAGGGGCCAATTATTGGCCACATTTAAAACCAATAGTTGAGAGTTTATTACAACAACCCGAGCTGGTCATAAACTATGTGTCTTCGAGTGAAGCGGATCCTGCTTTATTGATAAAACAAGAAAATTTCAAAACTTACGTGATTGGTGAAGGCTTTATCAGAAATTATTTTTTTGATAATCTTGCCAGCAAAATTGTCATTATGACTATGCCTGATTTGGACCAATATCAGATCAAGAAATCCACAAAGGTGGGTGCATTTGTTTATATCCATCATTCATTGGTCAGTCATCACATGGTCTATCGGCCCAAAGCATTTGATGCTTTTGATGTGATATTCTGTGCAGGCCCACACCACAACGCTGAACTCAAAGAAATGCAAAAGTATTTCAATATGCCCCCTAAAAAAATGATCAATCATGGTTATGGCCGATTGGATTCAATTATGTCAAAGCAGCAACGATCCACGGTTAACACTCGAAAGAAAGTATTACTGGCTCCAAGTTGGGGGCCGAATGGCATCATTGAATTAATGGGTGAACAGATCATCAATGAATTGATGAAATTGCCATATGAGGTTATTTTGAGACCGCATCCACAAACACTTAAATTTGCGAAAAACATCATTAATCGCATTGTGAATACGCACCAAAACAATCAACTATTCAGTTTAGAAGTTGGGGTGTCATCAGCCCAATCATTGCATCAATCTGATTTGATGATTTCAGATTGGTCTGGCGCAGCTTTAGATTATGCCTTTGGGTTATTGAAACCAGTCTTGTTTATTGATGTACCAAAAAAAGTTCAAAACCCTGACTATGAATCATTACCCATTGAACCATTTGAATCGAGTATCAGGTCACAAGTTGGACTGGTTCAGTCGATGGACTTGACTGGGTTGGCTGATAATATATCTGCCTTACTGTCAGCACAAGATGAATGGACAGAGCAGCTTAAGGCGCTCAGAACACAACATGTATACAACCTTGGAACCAGTGGTCATCAAGCTGCGAAAGCCATATTGGAGTTATTGTGAAAAATATATTAAATAAACTGCTGTGGTTGGTCTTATTTGTTGTAACCACACATGGGCATGCCAAAGACATCAGAGACGTAACTACAGTCAGTGGTTATGAAGTCATCGACCCACCTGAGTTTTTGATAACACATGAACAACCCTTTTATGGCCTTGCCTTTATTTATAATTCTGTTCAGCCCATCTATATGCAGGAAGGTGCAGTACATTATATTGATCCTGAAGGTGATGTGACCATTCCAGATTCCGCCAGTCATGTTGGCTGGAAAACCAGGTACCAAGTTGGTTTGATTGAGAAAAGTGACTTGTTGGATGCTTCATTTAGCCAGAACCAGTTAACAATTCATGCAAAATCCCCACTCCAAGTTCAACCAGACATTGGGTATTTAGATACTTTTGAGCAGTATTCTGTGTTGAAATATTCTCATTTATGGGGCTGGCTGAGGTTCATCTGTATAGGAATTGAATGGTTACTCTCTGCCATTAACTCGTTGATTGGACATTGGGGCTGGTCCATCATTGTTTTGTCTGTAGTCATGAAGATTCTGCTGTTTCCAGTTGGATTAATGACTTTAAGGCTGCAACAAAATGTCAGCAGAAACCAAACCCTTTTGGCACCAAGATTGGCAGAAATCAAACAAAAATACTCAGGTGAAAAAGCTCACAATGAAATGATGGCTGCACATAAAAACTTAGGTATAACGCCTTTCTACAGTTTAAAACCATTGTTTTCAAATTTCATACAAATCCCCATCTTGATTGCCATTTTTAATGTGTTGGGAGAGATGAGTGTTTTAGAAGGCCAGCCTTTTTTATGGATCAGTGACTTATCTGTACCTGATACTTTATTTAATTTGGGTTTTGCAATTCCATTGTTTGGATCGGGGTTTAATTTATTACCAATTTTGATGACATTCATCACTTTAATGTCCACCATTTATTATAAAAATGATTTGGCACCAGCAGCAGAAACTAAAAAGCAGAAGTTAAATTTATACTTCATGGCTTTCGCATTTTTTG
The DNA here is from genome assembly GCA_051252335.1 of Marinicella sp. GTDB lineage: Bacteria > Pseudomonadota > Gammaproteobacteria > Xanthomonadales > Marinicellaceae > Marinicella. Next base: position 2,262 of record JBPOFV010000203.1, read on the forward strand.
TGCTGTTTTATCCATTTCCAGCCTCAATGGTTCTTTATTGGGCCATGGCCAATGTATTACAATTTATTCAACAAAAGACCTTAGGAAACTAGATTGTCATGTTAGACCTGACAGCAACAAATAAACAGGCTTTGAGTCAATTTGATACACCAATGCCTGTTAACGATGAAACAAGCATCGATATCAAAGCATGGTTGATTGAATTGTTACACCACAAGCAATGGACTGCAGAACACGAATCATTTTTCCAAGCTTGGATGAAAAAGATAGATATCGCCAAAAAGCAATTTACACACTATCAACTGGACTGGAAATTAACTGCTGATAAAGTCGAAATCTCAACCGATCTGCATCAATTAACAATTGTTTTGGCTTTGAATTATTTACAGGGAAATTGCGGTATTCAAATATCTGCTGAACAAAAATTGAAAAGTACCAATGCACTTTTTAAAGCGTTAGATCAAGTGGGTGAGTTGGTTTACGATCTTGAAAAATCTGTTATAGAAAACCAACTGAAGTCGGTTATAAGGAATCACCAACCGTCATCAAAAGTCACAAGTCAGCCATTTCCAAGATCAAAAGATTGCCCCAAGACTTTACCCATTTGCGTGTTGTTTTCAGAAGGCCCAATAGCCAGAGCCTATCTGGAAACCATAAAAGCACTGGGATTTAAAGTCAAAAAAATAATTAGATTGGTTTCCAGCATTGATTTGATCAGTAAAAAGCCAGTTGGTGGGCTGTTGCCAAAATCAATGAAAATTAACTATGCCGCGAACAAACAATACAAACAAATGTTTTATTGGTCAAATCATTACCTAAAAACAACTGCTGACGTTGTTGGTGTGATCCAAGACCAAGTTCACAAACAGTTTGAGTATGAATTTAAAACGTTGAATGATGGTGTGAAAAACATTGACTTGAACGAATACTCAGAAGTGGTCGAAACCTTGTTTGTGACAGGTTTAAAAGACCCTGTTTTAGAACAAAACCTGATGTCGCAAGATGATGATTTGTTTTTGTATACTGGCGGTGGCATTGTTCCTGATCAGTTGTTGGCCCTTAAAAACAAGCGCATGATTCATATTCATCCGGGTTTTTTGCCTGAAATCAGAGGTGCAGATTGCGTCTTGTGGTCACAACTATTAACCCAAAAATTATCAGCTTCTGCATTTATCATGGCGCCAGGTATCGATGTTGGAGATATTATCTTACCTTGTTGGTTACCAGATGTTGCTTTGAAGTTCCCACAAAACATCGACAGTCGAGTAAAATACCGCTTGATTTACGGGTTTCTGGATCCTTGGGTCAGGGCATATGTGTTAAAACAACTCATATATTCAACCCATGCACTGGATAATTTTGATGTTATTCCACAAGATGAAAATGAAGGTATGACATATCACTTCATGCACGAAACCACCAAACAACAAGTGTTCGAGAAATTTAATCAAGTTTTGTAAATAATACCTTGAGCCCTGATTTCATCTAACACCTAAATTGAGACACTGATTTATCTATGGATTTTATTAAGGATATTATTGAAGGCTATAAGCGGCGACGGCTGTGGAAGAAGTTAGCCGTCTTGGAATTAAAAAGTCGCTACCAAGGTGCATTCATAGGTGCATTTTGGATTGTTCTGGCATTAATGATTAAAGTAGGAATGCTCTCATTGGTTTATTCAATGGTATTGAATAAAGACATCAAAGAATATGTTATGTTCTTGGCATTAGGCGTACTGACATGGAATTTTATTTCAGCCATCATCATAACCAGCGGTACAGTGTTTCGCAAAGCCGCGAATTTTTTACAACAAATGGACCTTCCTCACTCGGTCTTTGTGTATCAAAATGTGTACCGTGAATTGGTCTCGCTCTTGATGTACCAAATGTTTGCCATACCACTGGTGATCATCATCAAGGGATTTGGGTTTGTTGGATGGGTTTGGATGTGGGCCGTATTGGGTTATGTCATCATAGCCTTGAATGCCTTTTTTGTTAGCATGTGGATGGGGTGGTTGTCTGTAAGGTATCGAGATGTCCAGTCTGTGTTAGCCAGCATTGTGATGGTGGTATTTTTAATTACGCCTGTGTTGTGGCCGCCACCTTTTGAATTCGCAGACAGCTTATATTTTCAATTAAATCCTTTTTATCATTTATTGGAGTTAATACGTGCGCCGATATTACATGCACAAGTGCCTGTATTGTCTTTATACGTTAGTGTTGGCTTGTTATTGATTAATATTTTACTTTGTTTGATGTTTTATCGGAAAGTTAAAAATAATTTGGTTCTTTGGTTATAGATATGACAAGTATTTCATTAAAAAACATCACTTTTTCATACAAGTATTTCCCATCAATCAGTGGTGGATTGTTGAAAAGTAATGCGGGTCTAAAAACCAAGACTGCACTGTCTGATTTGAGTTTAGAAATAAATAATGGAGACCGTGTGGCTTTGTTGGGAACCAACGGCTCAGGTAAGTCC
>JBPOFV010000204.1:0-4736 GCA_051252335.1 Marinicella sp.
ATGCGATTCATTTGGCTGAAAGAGACTGCTCCATGCAAAGAAGACACCAAAAAGTGGTCGAAGAAGCACCTGCCCCAGGGTTGACTGAAGAAGAGCGTGCTGCCATTGGCGAAGTTTGTGTGGCAGCTTGTAAACGGATTCGGTATGAAGGTGCTGGTACTTTTGAATTTTTATACGATGGTGGTCATTTTTATTTCATTGAAATGAATACCAGAATTCAAGTGGAACATCCTGTGACTGAATTAATCACTGGTGTTGATTTGATTAAACAACAATTATTGATCGCCAGTGGTGAACACATGAAGATTCAACAATCTGACATTGGTATCAATGGGCATTCGATTGAATGTCGGATCAATGCGGAAGACCCCAACACATTTATGCCGTCCCCAGGAACTATTGATATCTTCCATGCACCAGGTGGTCCCGGTGTTCGGGTTGATTCTCATGTCTATGATGGCTATCGGGTGCCTCCTAATTACGATTCAATGATTGGTAAAATTATCACCCATGGAGAAGATCGCATCACCGCCATTAGGCGCATGCGTTTGGCTTTGGCTGAAACAGTGGTCTCAGGGATAAAAACCAACATTCCATTGCAGCAAAGGATCATGAATGATCAAGGGTTCGTGGCAGGTGGAAAAAACATTCATTATTTAGAAAAGCGACTGAAAGAAGCCAAATAAATGTCATTTTATGAGTTGACCTTACAAGTCACCAAGACTGAAGTGTCGGAAGTCGATGAGCTGTTAACCACAGTCGGTGCAGTAGGGGTGACTTATGTGGATGCCAAAGATGTTCCAATTTACGAACCTAAACCCGGTGAAATGCCGTTGTGGCAGCAAATAAAGTTGATTGGTTTGTTTGATGATCAAAACATGCTGATGGAAGCCGCCGCGCTGGTTAATGAAAAATACCCTCATTTAGAACAACTGAAAACCAAACTCAAAGACCAAGTTTGGGAAAGGGTTTGGATGGATCATTTTAAACCCATACAATTTGGTCAAAACAGTTGGGTGATACCTGAAGGATTTGACATCATAGATCATACTGCAGTTAATTTAATCTTAGACCCAGGTTTGGCTTTTGGAACTGGAACTCATGAAACAACAGCGTTGTGTTTGAAATGGTTGGATCAAAATGATGTTAAAGGCAAGCATTTGGTGGATTTTGGCTGTGGGTCTGGTATTTTAGCTGTCATGGCCTTATTACAAGGTGCTCAAAAGGTGATTTGTGTTGATATTGATGACCAAGCCATTCAAGCCACCAAGCAAAACGCTGAAAAAAATGGTGTGGCAGCTGGAATTGAAGTAGTAAATCCTGAAAATGTGCACACCATCAAAAATCAAGATGGAATTTTGGCTAATATATTAGCTGAACCTTTGTTGGCTTTATGTGATGATTTTTATCAAATGCTTAATCCCAATGGATTCATAGTCCTCAGTGGCATCCTTAAATCACAAAAAAACATGATTTGTGAAAAATATGCCACTCGATTTGTTGACATTGAGAGTGAAATTGAACAAGATTGGGTTCGTGTGGGAGCCATCAGAGGTCAAGCCGGTTAAGTTAGCTGGTGAATAATCCAGAATTACTCAAGCGTCAAACTTATATTTTGTTTGGGGATTTGCGTGATGGCTGAATAAAATCAATGAAATAATACTCAGAGAAGTAATTTGTATACTCAATGCAGAGGTTGTGGGGAAGTTTTTGTGATCGAAGTAAATCACTTGATCCATGCCCGTGGTAATGTCAGATGTAATTTGTGTGGGACTGTGTTTGATGGTTTGGAAACCTTAAGTGCTGAAAAACCTCATGAAGATGAAGATTTGTTGTTACATGATTTTGATAATGCCCCGCCTTTATTGACCCAAGCTTACCAATCATCACAAGTTTTTGACTCACTTGAAGATGATCATCATGATCATGATGATACTGAAGATATTGATTTTCAAGAGCCAGTATCAGCATCATCTGAAAGTGAAACCATCCCAGAGTTCATCACTCATCAAGATTCAGTAGCAGATGTTCCATTTGTGGCTGAAAAACGCAAGCAACAACAGCCCAAGGAATCGCGCTTATTATGGAGTGGTCTAAGTGTGTTCATGCTGCTGGGATTGTTATGGCAAGCTCAATTGTCTTTGGCCTCAGGACAAGTGAAACTACCTGAGCATGCATTCAGTGAAAAGTTATGCCAAATCATCAACTGTCTGCAACAAACCGAGGAAGTGGATTTAAATTCAATTTCATTGGTGTCTAGGAATATCAGACCGCATCCCGGACGAGACCAAGCTTTGATTATTTCTGCCAGCATGATCAATGCCAACAAAGACAATCAAAAATTTCCAGCTTTGGAGATTAAATTGTCAGACTTAAATGGCCAAATTGTCGCCATGCGCAGATTTGTGGCTGAAGAGTATGTTCCATCTGATGTTCTTAGAGCGGGATTTGTGGCCAATACATTAATTCCAATCAATCTGGAGATTGCCAGTCCAGGTGCTGATGCGGTGGCCTTTGAAATTGGATTTGTGCAGCCATGAGCCGTCAATCAAGCCACAATCAAAAAGCATTTACCCGTGAATCAGTCAGGATGTATTTAGAATCTTTAAATGGTCACAGTACCAATAGATTGTATGATTTAGTGGTTGAAGAAACTGAGAAAGGAATGATTCTTGAAGTTTTAAAATGGTGCAAAGGTAATCGTTCAAAAGCAGCAGATATACTTGGCATCACTCGAACCACCTTACGCAATAAAATGCGAAAATTAAAAATTTCAGACTAACAAAAATATAAATTTTTCAGGTGCAAAAATTAACAGCACGCCATTATTTATTAATTATCGCTGGAAAAAATTGAATATCAATTCAAATCAAAAATAATCGCGTTTATAATACGCGCCTCCTTGATCACAACAATATTATCATGACACAAAATCGTGTACCCATCCGAAGAGTGCTTATCAGCGTATCAGATAAAACCAACATTGAAATGTTGGCATCTGGTCTGGAACGATTAGGCGTTGAAATACTTTCTACTGGTGGCACAGCTAAAATGTTGGAACAGGCTGGTATGATCGTAACAGAAATATCAGAATATACCGAATTTCCAGAGATGATGGATGGCCGAATCAAAACATTGCATCCGCGAGTACATGGTGCTTTGTTAGGTAGAAATGGTATTGATGATGAAGTCATGTCACAGCATGGAATAGAAGGAATTGATTTATTGGTGGTAAATTTATACCCATTTGAATCTACCATTAAAAAAGCGGATGTTACTTTGGAAGAAGCCATTGAAAACATTGACATCGGTGGGCCAGCAATGATCCGCGCAGCGGCAAAAAATCATGATCGTGTGACCGTAATGGTGAACCCAGAGGACTATGAAGAAATGTTGGATGAGTTGACGACCTATGGTGGAATTTCTCATGCCAATCGACATATTTTGGCGGCCAAGGCTTTTGCCCATACCGCACGATATGATGGGTTGATAGCCAATTACCTCAGCGCCATCAATGACACCGAAGAACATGAAGATTTTCCACGTTATTTGACCACTCAGTTTAAACACCGTTCAGAGCTTCGCTACGGCGAAAATCCACACCAAAAGGGTGCGTTTTATACGGAAAAAAATCCAACTTCAGGAACCATAGGTCATGCCTGGCAGGTTCAAGGTAAAGCGCTTTCTTACAACAACATTGCTGATGCCGATGCGGCCTTGTCTTGTGTCAAAGAATTTAAACAAAGCGCAGCCTGTGTGATCGTTAAACATGCCAATCCATGTGGCGTTGCGGTTGAATCTGATTTAACCTTAGCCTATCTCAAAGCCTTTGCAACAGACCCAACTTCAGCCTTTGGTGGGGTGTTGGCATTCAATGGTAAATTAACCGGCAAAACAGCAGAAACCATTTTGGAGAAACAATTTGCTGAAGTCATCATAGCCCCTGATTATGATAAAGAAGCTTTAAAAGTCTTTGCTACTAAAAAGAATTTAAGGGTTTTATGTTGTGGCGACTTGCCAGCAAAAAATAAACCTTGGATGATGTATAAACGCGTCAGTGGCGGCTTATTAGTCCAAGATGCTGATGTACAAATGATCGATGTTAATGATGCCAAAGTGGTCAGCAAAAGACAGCCAACAGAACAAGAAATGACCGACATGTCCTTTGCTTGGAAAGTTGGAAAATGGGTTAAATCAAATGCCATTGTTTATGCCAAAGATGCACAAACCATCGGCGTGGGAGCAGGACAAATGAGTCGGGTAGTTTCAGCGCGGATAGCCTCTATGAAAGCCGATGATGCAGGATTAAAAGTTCCTGGCTCTGTGATGGCTTCAGATGCATTCTTCCCATTCAGGGACGGGATTGATGCGGCGGCTCAAGCTGGCATCACTGCTGTCATACAACCAGGTGGCTCAATCAGAGATGAAGAAGTGATACAAGCAGCCAATGAACATGATATGGCCATGATCTTTACCGGCATGCGTCATTTCAACCATTAAGTATTAATCAGGAACTTTTCATGAATCGAGTCTTAGTAATTGGGTCAGGCGGCAGAGAACATGCTTTGGCATGGCGCTTATCAAAGTCAACAACTGTTGCAGCAACATATGTGGCACCAGGTAATGCAGGAACAGATTCAGAACCGGGTCTTAAAAATGTACAGTTGGATGTCAGTGATTTTTCTGCTGTGATCGAATTTTGTCATGCCAAGCAAATAAGCTTGGTTGTGGTGGGG
>JBPOFV010000205.1:0-4718 GCA_051252335.1 Marinicella sp.
ATTCTGCACCGACCACGTCCTGAGAAATATAGGCCCGGAAATTATGCGTATGAAGGGCTTTACTTACTTGCATGGCAAAATCCTGATGACACAAGTGAGCGGCCACAGCCACTAAAGTGGGTTTATTCATCGCCACGTCTTTGGCAAATGAGGGTCCTGTGACCAAGGCCATCGGTACTTCATTGCCGATAATTTCTTCAGCCACTTCATGCAAAAATCGACCAGTACCTGGTTCGAACCCCTTACTGGCCCAAGCCAAAGGCCGGGATCCAAGTAATGGTTTGATTTGCTTTAAAATAGCACCGAATGCATGTGATGGACAGACCACCAATACAGCATCACTCTGTTCAATGGCTGCAGCCAAATCTGTTTCTATGAGTAATTTGTCAGGAAATCGGATCCCAGGTAGGTATTGTTCATTACTGCGACTTGCTTGCATGGCTTGCATGCTATTGGAATTGCGCCCCCAGAGAACGGTTTCTTCATTACGCGACAGTTGCATCGCCAAAGCCGTTCCCCAGGAACCTGCACCAAGTACAGCAAAAGTAAGGTGTCTTGCATCCTTTCTATCATCCTGCGGATGATTACCGGCTTCGCAAGACTGTTTATCGAGTGAACGACCCTCTGATTCACTGTGTTCTCCAACTGTATCGTTAGGTCGTTTTGTTGCCATTATTGCTTGGTACTTGTCGCTGCTTGTTCTTGTGCTTGTTGCATTTGTTGAGCGTACATTTGTTCAAAATTAACAGGCTGTAACATCAATGGTTGGAAGCCACCAGCCATAACCATATCGCTCACTTGTTGTCTGACATATGGGAATAATACATTAGGACAATAAACACCCAAAGTTTGGTGTAAGGCTTGATCTTCAAAATTCTGCATGGTGAAAACACCTGCACATGTAACCTCAACCAAGTAAGTTGTTTTTTCATTTACAGTACAAGTCACGGTAGCTGTTAACGACACTTCAAAAGTCACATCATCCAATTTATTGACTTTTTGGTTCATGTTTAATTTGATTTCAGGCTGGCCTTTTTCATTAAAAATATGTGGCGCATTAGGCGCTTCAAAAGAAACATCTTTGGTATAAATCTTTTGTAAAGCCATGGTAGGTCCCTTATTTTCAGCACTGGCTGCTGCTTTATTTTCTTCTGTCATGATTATTCCTAAAATTAAAAAAAAGGATCTAAATGATCCCTTAATAAGTTAAATTCAAACTTTGCTCAGCGGTAATTTCTCGCTGATCCAAGAATTAATTCCGCCTTGTAAATTAAATACAGATTCAACACCAGCTGCTGTCAAACTTTGACTGGCTGTTGCTGAACTTCGGCCCATTTGACAATACACAACCACAGGTTTTTTCTTCAGCTTATCTAATTTAGCTTTGCCTGCTGTAATATCATCCAAAGGTATGTTGATGGCATTCACAATATGACCTTGTGCAAAATCTTCTTTCGACCTGACATCAACCACTTGGGCATTCTGATGGTTGACCAAACGAGTCAGTTGATCAATATTGACGTTTTGGTAAGCCTTACTTTTTTCATTGTACAACGAGCGTAAAAACAAGAAAAAAACCGTCAAGAACAACAACACCATAAAGGGGTGGTTGCCAATAAACTCGACCAATTGTGACATCGCTTGCCTACCTAAAAATTAAAAAAGAACAATATAAGGTATCAGTTCAAAAAATCAAGTCAAAACCTTGAAAAACAGATGATATAGCTGACATTGAAACAGAATCCGAGGTAAAACAGTTTTTTCTCTGCTTTTTGTTTGTTAACATGAGCCGCACTTATCACCTTATTATGGTACCTCGTACATCATGCGATTTTGCTTCATATTATTGTATTTAATTACTTTCAGCGGAATTCTTTTGGCCCAAGAAGAAATCGACGAAGAAGCCATTAATACCAAGCTAGATCAAATCAAGCAAAGGCTGTCAGAATTAAAGACTGAATTGAATCAAGCGGCTGGCGAAGAGGCCAAGTTGATCGAAGAACTTGAAAAGCAAGATCAAAAAATCAATGTACAAGCTCAAATGATTCGCCAAATCAAGACCAAAGTGGCTACAGCAGAACAACAAGTCACCACTTTAGGTCGCGAGATTGACAATAAAAATGAAAGTATCAGTGAACAAAAATCACAAATGGCTGAATTGTTACGACTACATATTTTCATCAATCACGATCGCATCCTTAAAATGATGTTGCTTAATCCAGGAACTCAAGGCGCAGAGATCACTCAACACCAAATAAAATACCTTCAATTCAAGCTGTATGATTTAATCAAAAACATAGCCACTCAAATCAAACAATTAGAATTTTATCAAAACGAAATCTCAGAACAAAAAAAATCCCTAGAAGCCGAAGAACAAAAGTTGGCAGCTGAACAAGACAACTTACTGGAACAAAAAAGACAAAGAGCTGTGGTATTAACATCACTGAGAAACACCATAAAATCATATCAATCGGAAAACGAAACACTTTCAAAAGACAGCCAAAGACTCAATAATTTATTGTTGCAAATTACGCAATACCTAGATGACTTGCCCAAAAATTTAGGAGAGGATATTTCATTTGCTCAGCTCAAAGGACAACTAACAAAACCATTAACAGGCAAAGTCATCCGCTCCTATCGATCATTACGTGCTGGCTTCAGTCGCTGGGATGGCGTAGTCATTGGTAACACTGCTGGAGAGAATGTAGTGGCAACCGCTTATGGACGAGTGGCTTTTGCCGATTGGTTACGTGGCTATGGTTTGCTTATTGTGATAGATCATGGTGATGATTACATGACCCTCTATGGCCACAATGAATCGATTCTGGCAGAAGTGGGTGACTGGGTCCAAGCAGATCAAGTCATCGCCACAGCAGGAAATTCCGGCAACATTGACCCAACAGGGGTGTACTTTGAAATCAGGAAAGCCGCTGATCCGACCAATCCCATACCGTGGTTTAAATAGATTGCTTCGCGCCCGCTTCTTTCTGCTTATCTGACCCTTGGTAATTCCCAATTAAGCCTGAAAACTGCAACCCTTAAATATAAGAACTAACTGGCTCTTTAAGTCTCACTGTTGATTGATTCAGCTGCACTCATCATCGCTCATGATGACAGCGAATCGAATTTATCTTCCTCATCTTGATTCAATGCATCATAACAATGTGAGAGCAAACACACTTCATAGGTAAATACAAACGTACGAATTCCCTCTACTATCAAACTCCAAATCAATATTTCTTGTGGTATTAGTTCCATGATTTTTCCAGTGAAATATGGTACTAAAACCACCAATAAAAACAAAATGAACTTGTGATTTGAAGACATGTTCCACGATTCATTCAATGTAAGTTTGTGGCCAGCGGCCGCAGCCGGGAAAATCAAAGCCAAACGAGAGAATAAAAAACCCACTGCGAAAAAGACTAAAATTTCTAGTAGCACTATGAATCCACCGCTACTGGCTTGTGCATTCGACTGATCCATACTAACAATCAAAAAATATAAAACTCCACCTGCAACCCCTATGGCAACCAAAACCCAAGCAATAAATTTCAGTTCAACAGCAGTCCATTTGAACATATTGCCTAGCCTTTTTTCACCTAAAATTACTAACCGATGTATCATCACCATCAGCTTGGCGTAAACCACAACAAACAAAAAACATATGGAAATAAAACCGGTAAAACTGTAATTTTGAATTAAATATTCACCCGCTTCTCCTATTGACAAAGCCAATACCAAGAAGATGCCAGCCAAGGTAATGATATAATCAAAATGTAAACTAAATGTTGTATTGGTTAATTTAAACATGCGACTTGAAGTGAAATGCTTTTCCATGTAACTCTTTAACCAATTTAGAATTGAATGAATTATTCTAATCCAATGTGATTAAAAATTATACTACTTGACACTAAATAGGAATATAAAAAGCGTTCAAATCCAACGAATTTAACAGTTTTGACACAACGTTTAATCAGTTGCTCAAAATTCAGACTACATTCAGTTTCGTAGGTGTAACATTGTTTTACAGTTTGTTAAACCCTGGCTTAGGGTTCAAAGAACTTACCCTAGATGACACAAAACAACAGGAGAATGACATGAAAATATTAACAGTACTTTTGATCACATTGCTTTCCAGTAATGCATTGGCATATAAATTTGCTTCGCCAAAAGACCCTTCAGCCAAAATAGTGATGAATCACTCAAATGCAGCCAAACAATTGTTTCCTGTGCGTTTGCTGATGGTCAATGGTGAAAACGTGAATGTTCGTTCTGATGCTGTGTGGTTGGCACCCGGAGAATATGAATTGCGCTTTGCATCTTCAGTCAATGGTGATTACACCCAAAAAATATTGGGCTTGAAAGAACGCCGCGGTTTAAAAGACTGGAACAACACCATGCAAATCACAGTAGACGCTGACAAGTCTTATTACATCGCTTATGACGCTTCAAGCAATCAAACTGAAGATTGGCAGCCAGTGGTATATAAAGTCAAATAAAAAGCCATTAATTACCTCTAAAAAAGCTGGGTTGCTGACTAGAACCCAGCTTTTTTTATCGACTCATTTTGGTGATTATTCATCACCGTAAATTGCAACCAGGGAACCCTGTTCAGTTTTATAGCCACGATACATGCCAGGCGTATTGAAAACCATCACTGGATTGCCTTCGGTGTTACAAACGATGTGTTCCACGCCAGCATCCATCGCTTCGAGGAT
>JBPOFV010000206.1:0-4714 GCA_051252335.1 Marinicella sp.
GGTTAATGCTATACCCACAGAATCACCTTGTGAAACCAGTGCTTGTTGCGGTTCAGTTGGAATGTCTGTGCGTAAAATATAAGGAAATTTAGCTTGATCCACATCAGCAGAATAACGACCAGTTCTGGCTATAATTTTTATTCTGAATGGATCATCCTCTGACACATCTGCTAGTTCAATATAATCTTGGGCTAAATCCCAATGATGTTGTTTCGCTTTGAGCTGGGCCAGCTGGACATAAAAATCTTGAGCTTCAATTGATATTTCTGTTGCTTGTAACAAGGCAGATTCAGCTTGCTCGAGCTGATTGGATAACATCAACCACTTGATATAACTTTTGAATCGATTGTCACTGATTAATTTTGCCACATCATCTGTAAAACAAGGAACGTAAGTTTCCAAGGACTGCATGGATTTTCTGTAATAACTTAATTGATCATCTGTTGGACAGGTTAACAACGGTCCTGCTTGATGTTCATGGCTGTCATAATGACAAGCAGACAATAAAAACAAACTCATGCAAGCGAATAATCTGAAGGGCATTATTAAGACCGTTAAAAGAAAATCACATTATAGTGAACCCAAGTTAATTTATTATTAAGAACATAGAAAAAGAAAATTCAAGTGGATCAACTGGTTATCAGATCCACAAGTTTATAGTTACGTGTTGAACTTTATCAATCGAGTCTTTACAAAATTAAGTTTAAATTCCGCAGATTACAACTGTCGGAGCAAGATATATACTTCCAGAACTAAAACAAGTTTTATTCAACTTGCCAAAACACTTCATTTCCATCATTTAACACCCTGGCCAACACAAATAAATAATCTGACAAGCGATTCAAGTATTGCATGACTTCTGGTTCCAAATCATGTGTAGTAGCTGCTTGCCAGGCTTTCCTTTCTGATCGACGGCATATATTCCTGGCTAAATGTGCTGAACTACCTGCTTGGGTCCCAGCCGGTAAAATAAACTGCTTCAGAGGTTCTAGTTGGCGTTGCCAGCCATCGATCCAATCTTCCAGTTGTTTGATATCAGATGCAGACATGTTGTTACCTTTGTATTGCGCCACTTGAGCGCCTAAATCGAACAATTTATGTTGAATTTTTGAAAGCTGCTTATCGATGGAATTATCGTCACTCAAAGCACGCACCATTCCGATTTGTGCATTGAGTTCATCGACATCTCCCATCACATCAAACAGCAAGTCAGTTTTAGTCAATCTTTCGCCATTGGCTAAGCCAGTTTCGCCACCATCACCGCTGCGGGTATAAATTCTTGTCATATTAGTAAAACTTTGGTTGAAATAAGTGAGTTCTTTAGCGTATAGTTCGACAGATTTTTTTGCAAACAGTATTTGATCCAATGAAGCAAACTGTACTCAATGAAGCACACCGCAAAGCCGGTGCAAAAATGGTCGATTTTGGTGGCTGGGATATGCCTATCAATTACGGCTCTCAGATTGATGAGCACCATGCAGTCAGACAAAATGTTGGCATGTTTGATGTGTCTCATATGACAGTGATTGATGTGGCAGGGCCACAAGCCAAAGATTTTCTCTTTCACCTATTGGCTAACGACATCAATAAATTAAACACCAACCAAGCCATGTACAGCACCATGTTAAATCATGCTGGCGGGGTGATTGATGACTTGATCACATATAAAATCTCTGACACTTCATATCGTGTAGTGGTTAATGCAGCTACTCGGGAGAAAGACTTGGCTTGGTTTGAACAAGAAATTGCGGACTTCGATGCAAAGATGCAAGAACAAGCAAACACGGCCATGATTGCCGTTCAAGGCCCTAAAGCCATTGAAGTATTACAGCCATTAATCGACATTGACTTGAGCCAAACGAAACGCTTTTATGCTGCTTATAATGATGAAATGTTCATCGGCCGCACTGGATATACGGGTGAAGATGGCGTTGAGATCATTGTTCCCAGTGAAGCGGCAGAGGCTTTGTGGGATCGATTAATTAATGCGGGCGTTCAACCCTGTGGATTAGGCGCTCGAGATACATTAAGATTAGAAGCTGGTATGCATCTGTATGGGCAAGACATGGATGAAAACATCACGCCTTTAGAATGTGGTCTGGCATGGACCATCAGAAAAGATGACACCAGTTTCAATGGTGCAGCAGCGCTTGAAAGTTTGCGAGCCAATGGAATCAAAAAGAAATTAGTGGGTTTGGTGTTAACAGGACGTGGTATTTTGCGTCATGACCAAACATTAGTAGACGATGATGGCAATCAAGGCATCATCACCAGTGGTGGCTATTCACCCTCCACTGAAAAAGCCATTGCTATGGCTGTAGTAGACAAAGGCATGAATCCTGGTAGCATTCAGGTTCAAATCAGAAATAAATCTCTGCCTTGTCGCGTAGTGAAATTACCTTTTGTCAGAAATGGCAAAACTTTGATTGAGGATTAACCATGAGTTACGTACCAGACAATTTAAAATACACAGCCAGCCATGAATGGCTTGAAGATTTAGGTAATGGCGTCTATCGAGTTGGCATCACTGAATTTGCCCAATCTCAATTAGGGGACATCGTTTTTGTTGAATTACCTGAAGTGGATGAATCATACGCCCAAGAAGATGAGTGCGGTGTGGTTGAGTCAGTTAAAACGGCATCAGACATCTTCTGTCCATTGGTTGGAACCGTAGTAGCAGCCAATGATGCGCTAGAAGACACCCCGGAATTATTGAATGATTCACCTTATGATGATGGCTGGATATTCGAATTAGAATTAGGCGAAGATGCAGACATCGAATCATTATTAAGTGCAGAAGATTATCGTAATTCGATTGCTGACGACGAATAATAGTTAACTGCGCAAGAAATAGTTAAATTGCGTTGTTCACTTTTGTTTCGTATTGATCACCAATAGACTCGAGCTAATTGGATTAAAAATAACTGACTGAATATATAAATTATGCCATTTATACCTCACACAGAAGAAGAGATCAAAGAAATGTTGGACACCATTGGTGTAGACAACATCAATCAACTGTTTGATGAAATTCCACAAGAATTGATTTCCTCAAAATTGGACCAAATTCCAGATCGCATGAGCGAAATGGAAGTCACCCGTCACATCAACAACCTGGCCAAGCTAGATGGTACGCCGATGTGTTTTGCTGGTGCAGGTGCCTATGAGCACCACATCCCAGCTGCTGTATGGCAAGTGACCACTCGTGGTGAGTTTTACACAGCCTACACACCTTACCAACCAGAAGTGGCACAAGGGACTTTACAAGTCATTTACGAATACCAAAGTATGATGGCTCATTTAACTGGTATGGATGTTTCAAATGCATCTTTATACGACGGTTCATCGGGATTGGCTGAAGCTGTTTTGATGGCTGTTCGTGCCAACAGAAAAAGTAAAGCCAAAACCATCTTAATTCCAAAAAACATCAATCCTGTTTATACACAGGTGGTAAATAACATCGTTAAGAATCAAGACATCAAAGTAATTGGCATTGATTTTGATCCAAAAACTGGTTTAGTTAACCACGAGCACATGCAGTCATTTTCGGAACAAGACATCACTGCTGTGGTGGTGCCTCAGCCTAATTATTTTGGTTTATATGAAGATGTGCACGCCATGACCGATTGGGCACATGCACAAAATGCCACTGTGATAGGACTGGTCAACCCCATGTCTTTGGCACTGTTATCTGCACCTGGAAACTGGGGTGAGCATGGTGCTGACATTTGTTGTGGTGAAGGTCAGTCGATGGGTGTTCCACTGTCATCAGGAGGACCCTATTATGGCTTTTTGACTTGTAAAGAAGCGCATGTGAGAAATATGCCGGGCCGTATTGTGGGAATGACAACTGATTTGGATGGCAATGAAGGATTTGTCTTAACCTATCAAGCTCGTGAGCAACACATCAGACGAGCCAAGGCCACATCTAATATTTGTACCAACCAAGGACTCATGGTTACAGCATCTACCATTTACATGTCATTATTAGGCTCTACAGGTTTACGTAATGTGGCGGCCAATTGCATCAAAAACACCGATGACCTCAAACAAAGAATAAAGGCAGTTGACGGGATCAAGCTCTTATTTGAAGGCGCCGGATTTCATGAGTTTGTGGTACAGCTGGAAGCAGCCAATGCAGCAGATGTTATTGAAAAAATGGCGGCTCGAGATATCGTTGCTGGTGTTGATATATCTAAACAATACCCAGAATTAGGACAATGCCTGTTGTTATGTGTGACTGAAACCAAAACCGCAGCTGATCTGGACGACTTCATCAATAACTTAAGCAGCTGTTTGTAAACTCAAATAACTCAAAAAGAAATCAAACAAAAGCCAGATGAATTCATCTGGCTTTTTTTGTTCCAAACCCACCCATTATTAATCATAGAATTCTGATTTAACATCTGAGTCAGCCAGTTTATACCAATCTTTTTTGATAAACCTGTGGTACAAAGCAATACATCGTTCGAACAAATTATAGTCATCATTATCCTGAACATATTCTGCATATAATTTTTGAGGCCATTTTTCACTGGGATTTTGCTGATGGGCCAAAGCCAAAATAGCTAATTGCAACTCATACCATCCGCACCATCGTGGTTGTGTATAGTGCAATACTTTTTGATATACCCTGTTTGAATGAGGGTTTAACTCATTGGCTCTTAGAAACAAGTTAATTAATAATTCCGATGTGCCGTGTTCTAATTCCATG
>JBPOFV010000207.1:0-4693 GCA_051252335.1 Marinicella sp.
ATGTTGTTCAATGATTTGAGCGAATTGCTCTCTGGCCATTTGTGTGTCGAAAGTGACAATGTTTTTTAAGCATTTAATCCCACGCGCTTGTAGGGCCGACTGTAATCCACTGACATCATCATCAGATCGATGCAACAACAACACTGATTCAGCATTTAACTCGATGGCAGCGCTTAAAATACCTGCGTGTTTAGGATGGTAGATGGCCAAATGAATTTTCATCACTATATTATATGAAAAAACCAACATACGTTGTGGTGTTTTAGCATCGATTAAGATAAAATTCGCTTTCAATTCAATAACAGTAATAAGTTGGTTAACGCCAGCTTTTTTTACGCCTTTAAGAGTTGAGCAAAGTGTCAAAATTAAATCAAATTTTATTTCCATCTCGTCATCAGCACAAAGCCATACTGGCCTTGGAAGATGGCACCATCTTTCATGGTATTTCACTGGGCGCACAAGGATGTACTGTCGCTGAAGTGGTTTTTAATACGGCCATGACCGGCTACCAAGAAATAATGTCAGATCCATCTTATGCAGATCAAATGGTGACATTAACTTATCCGCATATTGGTAACACTGGAACCAATGAGGTTGATAATGAATCTCAGCGTGTTTTTGCCAAAGGCTTAATTATTCGAGATTATGCCATTCAAGCCAGTAACTGGCGTAACCAAACCAGTTTAGATGACTATTTAAAACAACATAATTTGGTGGCTATCAGTGATATAGATACACGCGCATTGACTAATTTGTTAAGACTCAATGGTTCCATGAATGGCTGTATCTTAAGTGGGAATGACATTGATGAACAACAAGCAGTCCAATTGGCACAAGACTTTGCAGGTTTGGAGGGTAAAGACTTGGCCAAAGAAGTGACATGTGAAGCAGCTTATCAGTGGCAAGAAGGATGTTATGATTTGGATCAAACGTCATTTTCAAATATAGGATCAGATACGTTTAAAGTCGTTTGTTATGACTTTGGCATTAAACGCAACATTTTGAGAATCCTTAAAGACTTGGGTTGTGATTTAACTGTTGTGCCTGCTCAAACTCCTGCAGCTGCCGTAATGGACATGCAGCCAGATGGCGTGTTTTTATCAAATGGACCTGGTGATCCTGCTGCCTGCGACTATGCGATAGAAGCATGTGGTCAATTTTTAGAGCAGGGCGTTCCATTATTTGGAATTTGTTTGGGACATCAAATTTTGGCTTTGGCATTGGGGGCACAAACTCACAAAATGAAATTTGGACACCATGGTGCTAACCATCCAGTGTCAAGTGAATTGGATAAGACCGTGATGATTACCAGTCAAAATCATAATTTTGCGGTATCAGAATCTGACTTGCCAGCTACTTTGGCTGTCACACATCGATCACTGTTTGATGGCAGTGTCCAAGGTGTCAAACACAACACCTTAAATGCATATGGGTTTCAGGGACACCCCGAAGCCAGTCCTGGGCCGCATGAAGCCCGGAAAATTTTTCAGCCATTCATAGCAGCCATGCATTCAATCAAGCGTTCTCAGGAGAACAATCATGGGTAAAAGAACTGACATTAAAAGTATTTTGGTGCTGGGTGCAGGTCCAATTGTGATTGGTCAGGCTTGTGAATTTGATTATTCTGGGACCCAAGCTTGTAAGGCGCTTAAAGACGAAGGCTATCGCGTTATTTTGGTGAATTCAAATCCTGCCACCATCATGACTGATCCTGAAACTGCAGACAGTATTTATATCCAACCCATTAATTGGCAAACAGTGGCCAAGATTATCGAACTTGAAAAACCAGATGCGCTGTTACCAACCATGGGTGGTCAAACTGCCTTAAACTGTTCCTTAGACTTGGTGAGCCAAGGAGTATTGGCGCAGTATGGGGTTGAAATGATCGGAGCTTCGCGTGAAGCCATTGATATGGCAGAGGATCGTGAGCAATTTAGGGTGGCAATGGAAGACATCGGTTTGGAATGTGCCAGGTCCTTTATTGTGCACGATATGGATGAAGCCAGAATTGCGCAAAAAAATATAGGTTATCCAGTCATTATCAGGCCTTCATTTACATTGGGAGGTACTGGAGGTGGTATTGCATATAATTTGGAAGAGTTTGAGGAGATTACTGCAGAAGGGCTGAAGTTATCGCCCACCACTGAAGTATTGCTCGAGGAGTCCTTATTAGGATGGAAAGAATATGAAATGGAAGTTGTGCGTGATAAAGCAGATAATTGCATCATCATATGTTCCATCGAGAATCTTGACCCTATGGGCGTACATACGGGTGATTCGATCACAGTAGCACCCGCACAAACGCTGACAGATAAAGAGTATCAAGTCATGCGCGATGCCTCATTGGCCGTATTGCGTAAAATTGGTGTTGAAACAGGTGGATCTAATGTGCAATTTTCGATCAATCCAGAAAACGGTCGCATGATCGTTATCGAAATGAACCCGCGGGTATCACGCTCATCGGCATTGGCTTCTAAAGCCACAGGTTTCCCCATTGCTAAAGTGGCCGCTAAACTTGCCATTGGTTACACTTTGGATGAATTGCAAAATGAAATCACAGGTGGTGCAACACCGGCTTCGTTTGAGCCAACCATTGATTATGTGGTAACTAAAATACCGCGGTTTGCTTTCGAAAAATTCAACAACAGTTTGGATCGTCTCAGTACGCAAATGAAATCGGTTGGAGAAGTGATGGCCATTGGTCGGACCTTCAATGAATCGTTACAAAAAGCATTAAGAGGCTTGGAAACAGGAAAGTCAGGTTTGAACCCAATGGTTACTGCAGCACAAATTAATGATGGATTTGATTTGGCCAAAGAGATCAGAGAACCTTCGTCAGAACGCTTGTTTTATGTGGCAGATGGATTCAGACAGGGATATGGTTTGGCCAAGATTAATGAAATTTCAAAAATTGACCCTTGGTTTTTAGCGCACATTGAAAGGCTCGTAAAAATTGAAGATGCGCTCAAAGAATCACAGTTAGGTGAAATAACTGAGTCACAAATGTTGCAGTTAAAAAAAGAAGGCTTTGCTGATGCCAGGATCGCTGAATTATTAGACTGTAATGAACATGATGTGAGGCAGTTAAGGCATGATCTTGGGGTTAATCCGGTATTCAAACGAGTTGACTCATGTGCCGCTGAATTCGATGCGCCTACTGCTTATTTTTATTCTACTTATGAAACAAGCTGTGAAGCCAATCCTACCGATAATGAAAAAATCATGATTTTAGGTGGTGGCCCTAATCGAATAGGGCAAGGTATCGAATTTGATTATTGTTGTGTCCATGCATCTCTGGCTTTGAAAGAAGCTGGGTATGAAACCATCATGGTTAATTGTAACCCTGAAACAGTATCTACCGATTATGATACTTCTGATCGCTTGTATTTCGAATCATTGACATTAGAAGATGTGTTGGAGATTGTAGCGGTTGAAAAACCCAAAGGGGTGATTGTTCAATACGGTGGCCAAACGCCTTTGAATTTAGCCGAGAAATTACAACAAGCAGGTGTGCCTATCATAGGTTCATCACCTGACTGCATTGATAAAGCTGAAGATCGGGAACAGTTTAAAGCCATGCTGGATAAACTGCATTTAAGGCAGCCGCCTAATGGCACAGTTACTTCAGCTGAAGAAGCCGTCATTGTTGCTGAGAGAATTGGTTTTCCATTGGTTGTTAGACCCTCATATGTACTGGGTGGAAGGGCCATGGAAGTGGTTCATTCACAAAAAGATTTAAAACGCTACATGACTGAAGCGGTTCAAGTTTCCAATGATTCACCGGTGCTGTTAGATCGATTTTTGGATCATGCCATTGAAGTAGATGTAGACATCATCTGTGATGGACAAAACTTCATGGTTGGCGGAATCATGGAACATATCGAACAAGCTGGTGTGCATTCTGGTGATTCAGCCTGTTGCATTCCACCATTTACCTTATCAAAAGAAGTTCAAAATGAATTATCCAGACAGTGTGAGTTAATGGCCAAAGAACTCAATGTGATCGGATTGATGAACACCCAATTTGCGATACAAGGTGATGATATCTATATCTTAGAAGTTAATCCTCGTGCTTCCAGAACGGTACCTTTTGTATCTAAAGCTTCAGGTTTACCACTGGCGAAGATTGCAGCTCTTTGTATGGCTGGAATCAGTTTGTCTGAGCAGGGCATCAAAGCCAGACTCGAACTCAATCATTATTCAATCAAAGAACCAGTGTTTCCCTTTGTGAAGTTTCCAGGCGTGGATCCGATTCTTGGACCTGAGATGCGTTCTACCGGTGAAGTGATGGGAATTGGAAAATCATTTGGGGCAGCTGTGGCATCAGCTAAACTTGCGGCTAATATTTATATGCCACGACAAGGCAAAGCTTTTGTCAGTGTCAGAGAGGCTGACAAAGAGAAATTGGTTCCTTTGGCTCAACAATTACGAGACTTGAATTTCGAATTGGTGGCAACCCATGGTACCTGTGACTTATTAAGAAAAGCCGGTTTGTTTTGTGAAAGTGTCAATAAGGTCATAGAAGGCAGGCCGCACATAGTAGATAAAATTAAAAGTAAAGAGATTGATTTCATTATAAATACAACTGAAGGCGCTCAAGCCATTGCCGATTCAGCTTCAATCCGTAAAGAAGCCTTGAAACAAAGCATTAATTACAGTACAACGATTGCCGGTGCAGCTGCTACAATTGAAG
>JBPOFV010000208.1:0-4690 GCA_051252335.1 Marinicella sp.
CCTCAGGAGAGGGTGGAATCATTGGATTACTTGGACCCATTGATGTTGAAGTTGCTCCAGATGATTTAGGCTTATATGTGGCATCAAATGATTCAGATGCCATCGCTGTATTCAGCCGTGAAATTAGTAATGGCGAGTTAAGCTTTGTAGAAAGAGTTAAAGATGGATTTGGTACCATAGTGCCAGAGAGCAATGTCATTCTTGAAATCACTGACTTAGGTATTTCATCAGATGGTCTTTATCTCTATACCACATCAGATTTCTCTGAAGCTGTTGCCATATTCAGTAGAGATCCGTCGACTCAAACTCTTACTTTTGAGTCAGTCATCAGAGCTGGAGACGATCATGGTGGGATAGTGGTTCCAGCCATGTCAGGCTCACAATCATTACAAATTACCAACAATGGTGACTATATTTATACTGCTGTCGAAGGAACCAGCTCATTGTTCAGGTTTAAGCGCAATGGTTCAGATGGTAGTTTGGTATTTGAGTCACAACTGAGCCATGGTGACATAGGTGCAGGTTCATTAGAAACACCCAATGAATTATTGCTGACCCCTAATGGTGACAAATTATTAGTCACTGATCAGGCCAATAGATTTATCAGTGTTTATGACAGAAACACAGTTTCTGGTGATTTGACATTGATTGATGAAATTGATGTTAATTCAGAAAATACAACTGAAGTTTCTGTACCAGTATCCATGTATTCAGATGGTATCAATGTTTATGTGCTACTGAATCAAGCTGACAGTCTATTGGCAATCAGAATAACCGCTGCGGCAGAATGTCAGTTGGCATCTGAAACGACTGATACGCCATTGATTCCGCTGTATATGGCGCCAGGGTCATTGGCACAAGTTCAATTATCAGCCAGTGTTCACCCTTCTGCCAGAGGTACTATTATGAATGTGGCCAATGTGGTATTGAGTCCTGGCTCTGAAGACAATAATCTGGCCAACAATTCAGCCATTGATCATACCGATATATTGGTTCAAACTGATGTCAGCATTGTTAAAACCGGACCTTCAGATGCAATTGCTGGTGAATTAATTGTCTATCAACTCATGCTAGCAAATACGGGTCCAAGTGATGCACTAGGTGTTGTGGTTAATGACGTACTTCCAACTGCTTTGCTTAACTCTACTTGGAATTGTTCGGCGACTGAACGATCCACTTGTAGTAACAGCAGTGGCTCAGGAAACATCAGTGAAAGTGTCAATGTAACCATAGATGGTGAAGTAACCTTTACCATTACTTCACAAATTGATCCAGCATTCAGTGGGATGATTACCAATGAAGCAGTTGCTGTGACATTTGAAGATGGTTTTGATACCGATACAGATACCAGTAATAACATAGATCAAGTAACGACCCATGTTACTCAGGTTGCAGATTTAAGTGTGTCTAAAACCAATACCACCACTGAGGTGGTAGCAGGTGAAGCAACCAGTTATCTGATTACATACTCTAATGCTGGCCCCAGTGATGGTGATTCTGTTGCGGTTGATATCATGCCTGACAATTTAGAGCAAATCACTTGGCAATGTACCGCTGATGTTGGGTCATCATGTCCAGCAACGGGTCGAAATAACATCAACACCAGTGTTTATGTGGCTGCCAACTCTCAGTTGGTGTTCCAGGTTGATGCAACAGTCTCCTCAGGAGCTGTTGGACAAGTTATCAATGAGGCCATGATTGAACCTGTGCCTGCTGTTCTTGATCCGGATTTAAGCAACAATATCGCAACAGATATTGATGATGTAACGCAAGTGTCTGATCTTTCTGTCATGCTAGAAGATTTGATAGACCCTTATGATCCTGCCAGCCCATTTGATTTACCTTTCAGTTTAAAAGTTATTAATTTAGGGCCTTCAGATTCCACCAATGTAGGGGTCAATTTACCCTTACAACTAGATGTAACAGCAGACACTGTTAATGTTTGTTCGGTATCTGATTCAGGTGTGAATTGTGACATTGGTTATTCGGTTGCAGGTGAAGAACATGATTACATTGTAAATTATCGTTTGAATCCTTCGTTAACTGGCCAAATAGACAATCTGGCCGAAGCGACCTCAGATACCTTTGATCCTGATTTAAATAACAACATAGCTACAACTGTTACTGATTTATTAAGCGGAGTTGATATCAGAGTGACTCAAGACAATGGTTATGACCAAATTGAACCGGGTCAAGTATTAACATATGAAATTACAGTTGCCAACTTAGGCTCAGTCGATGCCGGTGAAGTTGTGATCGACGAACAACTGCCTACAGGCTTAATCAATGCCAGCTGGACATGTGTAGCCTTTGATGGAGCTCAATGTGTCAATGTAGATGAATTTGCACTTACTGGAGGCGCTGATTTACCATCAGGTGGTTATGTGATTATGACATTGATTGCAACGGTTGATCCTGCGCTCAATGACATGAGCCAATCAGAAATCACCAACACGGTCGAAGTGGTTCTGGTTTCAGGTACTGACTATAATTTACTTAATAACATCAGTTCAGATACAGATACATTGATATTCTATATCTTTAAAGATGGGTTTGAAGGAGTGGTGCCATGAATCGTTGGTTGAAACAAGGTGCCTATGTTGTAGGCTTGCTATTGGCAGGAGCAACTGGTTGGTATTTGGCTGAAAATAAGCCAAACAAGAGTCATGAACCAGATCAAGATTATTTGGCAACAGTCAATGGTAAAGGTCTTGAGAAAGATTGGTTTATTGAGCAAATGAAGTTAAGAGGAGGGTTGAAACCAGGACAGTTTCAGACCGTCGAACAGAAAAAAGCATTGTTAGATGTATTGGTAAATGAAGAAGTTGTTTATCAGAAAGCACTTGCAGAAGGAATTGATCAAGATCCTACTGTTAGCCGGCTGTATAAAAAAACGGTTATAGATAAATACATTACAAATACGCTCAATAAAAAAATTGATCAAGTTAAAGTGGGAAACTCTGAAGTGGAATCCTATTACAACCAAAATCAATCAATTTACGATAAACCTGCTCGCAGAAGAGCAGCCATAATTGTGGCAGAGATAAACCAATCCGACGATGATCAAACCAAAGATGAAAAGTATCAAAGGGTTGAAAAGGCTCTGGCTGCGATTGAAGAGCTGGATGATAAAGTACATCACTTTGGAGAATTGGCAAAGGTCTATTCAGATGACAGAGCATCGATGTATCAAGGAGGTGTGATCGGTTGGTTTATTAACCGACCCTCAAGACAATACAAATGGGATCATTCATTGATTGAAGCATTATTTGAGTTAGAAAATCCAGGTGATGTTTCAAAAATTATTACCACAGATGATGGTTATTACATAGTTCGTTTAGTGGCTGCAGAGAAAGTCAAAGAGAAAACCTTCGAGCAGTTGAAAAAAGGCATTAAAAACCAGTTGATTCAAATTAAACGTAAACAAGTAAAAACAGAATTTTTAGCTTCGTTAATGAATGATGCGGATATTGATGTCAATAACGATGTTTTGGCATCCATACCAACATTATCATCAGGCGCAAAGCCAAAACAAAATACGCCACCCGCATTACCTGCGGTCGGAGGTGCAAAATGAAAAAACAACATGCAATCATAAGTTCAATAGAAAACACTGGAGTTCGAACAATGAATAAAACGCTATATCTCATCTTATTTATGACGCTGAATCTGTTGTTTATTAATCCTGCCTATAGTGCGATAGCTACGATTGAACAATCATTTGATTTAAAGCCAGGTTGGAATGCCATTCATGTTGAACTTAAACCGACTGAAAATAGAATAGAGCATATCTTTGCAGGCATTCCTGTTAAAAGTGTTTGGCGATGGATTCCCAATAAACTTGGCGGTGATTTTATCCAAGATCCGGCTGAAGGCTTGCTTTCATTGGATGGTTGGTTTGGTTATTTTCCTGAACCCAGGCCTGAAGCTTTTCTAACTAATTTGTATACGTTATCGGCTAACACAGCTTATTTGGTATATTTAGATGATACACAAGATCACAGCATTACAATTTCAGGTCAGCCGATTTATTCACCAGTAGAATGGCGGCCAAACGGTTTTACATTAACTGGTTTACCCGTAAACCCAGGCTTTGAACCAAGTTTTTCTGATTATTTTTCATTGTCTCAACAACATCAAAATCAACCCATTTATAAATTGAATTCTTCAGGTTTTTGGGAACAAGTAATAAACCTCGAAAATGAAACCATAAAATCTGGTGAAGCATATTGGATATATACAGATGGCAATTCAAATTACCGTGGCTTAATTAACATTCAATTACAACAAGGAGATAGCCTTGAGTATCGAACTGTTTTTACAGAGATGGATTTTATGCTCAGTAACATCAGTGATGTGACCAACTTCATACGAATAGACCGAGTCGGTGGGGTTAACATGCCAATGAAATTTTTGAATGTTGATCCGGAAACAGGTGAACAAGCTTGGCCTGATTTACCAGCAACGCGCGTATTGGAGTTGGAACCTGGTCAAGATGTGGCTGTGCGTTTGGCTGTAGATCGCACTAGTTTTAACGAAGAAAGAATGGAGCAGATATTCAGTATCAGCAACGAACAAGGAGCCAGGTATTTATTGCACGCAGGGGCATCAACGGTCCAACCTTTGTCATTGCCTTCAAATATTCTACAATCACTGGGCATTTCAGAAGTGCCAACACCTAGCGCAGGTT
>JBPOFV010000209.1:0-4686 GCA_051252335.1 Marinicella sp.
GGCTTGAACCGTGCTGACTTATTTTCAATCGGGGTGACATTTGACTTACCCGGCTTCAGAAAAAACAAAACCAATCAATTAGTAAAGCAAAAGTCTTATGAACTTGATGCCATAGAAGCCGCCAAAAATAAGCTGATTAAAAACATGTATCAACAACTCATGATCCTATTAAGCAAGCAAAAAAGTTTCATGGATCAAGATCAGCTTTATTCTGAAAACCTCATTCCTCAATACAAAGAAATGGCTGAATCTACGGTAACTGCCTACACCTATGAGGGCGGTGATTTCACTGCTGTATTGCGCTCACAATTGGATTCATTGAAGGCTCAAGTTGAGCTCAATCAGTTAATCACCAAAATAAAAATCAATACCATGAAAATCAATCTATTGTTGATGCATAGTTCTGAGCAATTCAAATCAACTTTAAAAAGCCAAGGAGCCAGATCATGAAGCGCATGAATAAATTTTTCCCAGGTGTTTTGCTGGGTGCCCTACTTGCTTATTTAATTTTACATTACAGTTCATGGATGGCAAATCCGTCTCACACCAATCAGTCTGAGAATACAGTGAGAAAACCTTTGTATTGGGTGGCACCAATGGATTCAAGCTTTCGTCAAGACCAACCAGGCTTTTCGCCCATGGGAATGGCCTTGGTTCCAGTATACGATCAACCGGGTGATGAACCAGGGATGGTCAAAATTTCACCTAAAGTCAGCCAAAGTTTGGGGGTGAAAACCTTCTCAGTTCGTAAGATTCAATTAACTCAAGAAATTCAAACGGTGGGCTATATTCAATACAACGAAAATTTATTGGCGCATGTTCATCCTCGAGTTTCAGGCTGGGTTAACCAACTTTTTGTTAAGTCAGACGGACTGATGGTCAAACAAGGCGATCCACTCTTTTCATTATATTCTCCTGAACTAATCAATGCTCAGGAAGAATATTTATTGGCTTTATCAAGACAACAAAGCTCATTAATTAATGCAGCTGAAGCCAGGCTGCAATCATTACAAATCAACAAGCAAACCATTCAAGAGATTAAAAGATCAAGAAAAGCACAACAAAACATCACTTTTTTTGCACCACAATCAGGAGTCATCAGCCATCTAAATGTCAGGGAGGGATTCTATCTACAACCAGGTAATGAGTTGATGACATTGGCAGATTTATCCTCTGTGTGGTTAGATATTGAGTTAACTGAACAACAACTGGCTTGGGTAAACAAGGGCGATCAAGTCAGTATGAAATCAGAGGCCATCCCTGGGAAATCATTCAGTGGGACCGTAGAATTTGTGTATCCATTCCTGGATGAAATCAGTAAAACAGGCAAAGTGAGACTGGCTTTCGAAAACCCACAATTCATTCTGAAGCCAAACATGATAGCTGACATCTTAATCAAACCCCAGCATAGCGTAGAATCAGTTGTTGTCCCAAGGTCAGCGGTGATACGAACTGGTGATCAAAATCGCGTGGTCTGGGCTCAAAGTGAAGGCCAATATAAGTCTGTAGCTGTGGAATTAGGCCAAGCCAATGGTGATTACTTTGCAATCACATCAGGATTATCAATAGGAGATGAAGTGGTTATATCAGCCCATTTTTTAATCGACTCTGAATCCAACAAAACTTCTGATTTCGATCGTTATAGCAACCAAGCAAATAGCGGTAGTGAAAAGACCGTTCCAACCATGATTCAAAGCGCAAGAACTAAAGGCACCATCAACAGCATTGAAAATGCTGTGTGGAACATCAGCCGAGAAGCAGTTGAAAAATGGGGACGACCGGCAGCGACCTTAAATTTCACCCCAGAACCTGAGCTGTTGAAATTGAACAATAAGTGGGCGGTTAATGACACAATAGAGTTTACTTTTGAGATCCGCGGCAGTGAATTTGTTATCACTGAAATTCATCAAAAATTGATGGAGCACAAGCGTGATTAAACAATTAATATCTTGGTCAATTCACAACCGTATTTTGGTGCTCATGGCAACCGCACTATTACTGAGCTACGGCATATTCGCAGTTAAAAACACACCGGTGGATGCCATTCCTGATTTGTCTGATATCCAGGTAATTATAAAAACCAATTACCCAGGCCAAGCACCAAAGGTGGTTCAAGACCAAGTCACCTACCCGTTAACCACTGCCATGTTATCGGTACCAGGTGCCCAAACAGTCAGGGGCTACTCATTCTTTGGTGATTCATACGTCTATGTGATTTTTGATGACAATACCGATATGTATTGGGCCCGAAGTCGGGTCTTGGAATACTTGTCTCAAGTTACAGCCTCATTACCAGAAACTGCCAAACCACAGTTAGGCCCAGATGCCACTGGTGTTGGTTGGGTTTATTTATATGCCTTGGTTGATAAATCTAAACAACATGACATCAGTGAATTGCGCAGTTACCAGGATTGGTTTTTAAAATATGAATTGCAATCAGTTCCTGGAGTTTCAGAAGTAGCCTCATTAGGTGGTATGGTCAAACAATATCAAGTACAAATTAATCCAGAAAAACTGAAAGCTTACAATTTACCCCTTGCTCACATAAAATCAGCCATACAACAAGCCAATCAAGAAGTGGGTGCTTCGGTCATTGAAATGGCAGAAGCTGAATATATGGTTCGATCAAACGGTTATATACAAAGCATCAAAGACCTGAACAACATACCACTAGGCTTATCGGCAGATCATGCACCTTTGTTACTCAGTGATGTCGCTGACATCAACCTAGGTCCTTTATCACGACGTGGATTGGCAGAATTAAATGGTGAAGGTGAAGTCACTGCTGGAATTGTGGTAATGCGTTATGGTGAAAATGCCCAACAAACCATCAAGGCGGTTCGTGAAAAACTCACTCAGCTCAAGCAGGGCTTGCCTGCGGGTGTCGAATTAATTACCGTCTATGATCGCTCAGGTTTGATCAAACGATCAGTTGATAATTTGTGGCATAAATTATGGCAAGAATTCCTGATAGTGGCCATGGTATGCCTGGCATTTTTATTTCATTTAAGATCTTCTCTGGTAGCCATCATCAGTTTACCCATTGCTGTTATCAGCGCCTTTATCGTGATGCATTGGCAAGGACTTAACGCCAATATCATGTCACTAGGAGGCATTGCAATCGCCATTGGAGCCATGATTGATGGAGCCATAGTCATGATTGAGAACATGCATAAAAATTTAGAAAATCCAGAGATGCAAAAATTAAACCGTTGGGAGCTAGTAAACCGTTCAGCCCAAGAAGTGGGCCCTGCACTGTTTTTCAGTTTGCTTATCATCACTGTCAGCTTTTTACCGATCTTTACCCTTGAAGCCCAAGAAGGTAAATTGTTTTCCCCCTTGGCTTACACCAAAACCTATGCCATGGCAGCCGCAGCTGTGCTGGCAATCACTTTGGTACCCGTGTTGATGGGGTATTTCATTCGGGGCAAAATCAAACCTGAAAACCACAATCCACTCAATCGCTGGCTAAAAGCCATATATCAACCCATTCTGTTGAAATTATTGAATTGGCCTAAAACCACAATCGCAATTTTCGTTTTGGTGTTATTAACAGGTCTGTGGCCTTTGTCAAATATTGGCAGTGAGTTTATGCCTGAATTGGATGAAGGTGATTTGATGTATATGCCCACCACAGAACCCAGTATTTCAATCGGTAAAGCCAGACAATTGTTACAACAAACAGATCGAATAATTGCCTCAGTACCAGAAGTTGAATTGGTATTAGGTAAAATGGGCCGCGCAGAAACAGCCACCGACCCTGCTCCATTGACGATGATGGAATCCTATATCAAACTAAAACCCAAAGACCAATGGCGGGCTGGTTTAACCACACAAGGCTTGATTGATGAAATGAATACCATGATCAACATACCTGGTTTAACCAACTCATGGGTGATGCCGATAAAAACACGAATTGATATGCTGGCAACTGGAATCAAAACACCAGTGGGCATCAAAGTATCTGGTCCAGACTTAAATGAACTACAAAATATCGGCTCAGAATTGGAAAAACTGCTAGGAAATTTAGCAGGAACCGCTTCGGTATATTCAGAAAAAGTGGCGGGCGGTCGCTACATCAAAATTGATATCAACCGATTTCAAGCGGCCAGCTTTGGATTAAACATCAATACCATTCAAGACATTGTCGCACATGCCATTGGTGGACGGACCATTTCATACACAATAGAATCTAATGAAAGATACCCAATCAATCTTAGGTTCCCGCAATCCTATCGAGATTCTCCTGAACAGTTACAACAGTTACCTATCGTAACTGCTGAAAATGCGCACATAACACTGGGCCAAGTGGCGGACATCTACATTGAAAATGGACCACCAGCCATCAAGAGTGAAAATGGCCGAATCAATGCATGGACTTATATCGATATCAAGGACATAGATGTTGGCACCTATGTCAAAGCGGCACAGGAATTGGTGGCAAAAAATATAAACTTAAAACCGGGGTATGCGATTAAATGGGCGGGTCAATATGAGTACATGCTGAGAGCCAAAGAGAAGCTCAACTATGTCATTCCATTTACCTTGGGTATTATTATCGTTTTGCTGTTTTTGAATTTTAAAAGTTGGTCAGAAGTATTTATTATTATGGGTACTTTTCCACTGGCCTTGGTTGGTAGTTTATGGCTGTTATATTTCCAAGGATTTAACTGGTCTGTCGCTGTG
>JBPOFV010000210.1:0-4683 GCA_051252335.1 Marinicella sp.
CATAAAAGCCACTTACCCTATATTAAAAGAACAGGGTGTTAAAGTGACCAAAAAGATGTATGAGATTTTATTCACCGAATATCCTGAGTGTGAAGAACTGTTTAAATCAGCTAAGAACCAACCGGAAAAACTGGCCAATTCTATATTGGCTTTCGTGGGTCACATTGATGAAATTGAACAATTGGCCACAACATTGGAAAACATCGCGAAAAAACATGTGGCTGCAGAAGTTAAAGCCATTCATTACCCGATGGTTGCTGATGCTTTGATAACTGCTATGCGTGAAGTAATCGGACCGCCTGTGTTCAGTAGCCAAGTTTCAGATGCTTGGGTGGAAGCTTATATGTTTTTGGCTTCCCATTTGATGGCTGTTGAATCTGATTTGTACCATGTCAGATACAAGCAATCAACTCATGTTAAAACAGGATAACTGTGAATAGCAAAATATGGGATGAATTGCCATGAGGCCGAAGTGACAATGATTTAAATGTTGTTAACGGGTTAAACGATGTAAGCCATGTTGGCTGGTGATGTATAACTGATCCTTATTTGCCCCTGCAAATGTACAGTTGGTTACCGCGGTTTCAGGAACTTCTATAGAACCCCAATGATCGCCAGTGGGTGCGAACACCTCCAGTGCACCATTCCAAGTAGCCACAAATATATTACCAAAGTGATCAAGACAGAGTCCATCTGGTGTGGTTAAGTTATCAGCTAAGGTTAAATCCGGAGTTAAGCTCCCATCCAAATTAACGGTCATTTTATTCAGTTCACCAGCTTGACTGTCTGACCAATATAAACTTTGTTGGTCAGGTGAAATGCCTATCCCATTGGGTTGGTTGTTGAATTGGTCAGCCATCACTTCTGCAGTAATTCCAGTACCCTTTGAGTAGCTGTATATCCCATTGAAAGGAATTTCTCTGGGCCGACCATTCAAACCATAATCTGGATCAGTGAAATACAACATGCCAGCATCAGACATCACTAAATCATTGGGTGAATTAAATGCATTGCCTTCATAGTTATCAATTAATGTCGTGTTACCATCATTGATACTCACCCTACGATTCAAATGCTCTGCTGCATATAGGTCATTTAAGTATGACAATAAACCATTGGCTTGGCCACTGTCGTCATTATGTGCCTGCACGCCATTAGTTTCATCCCATTGATAAACGGTATTGGCTGTGATGTCTGAGAAAAACAGCTGATTTTCATGCCAGACAGGTCCTTCTGCAAATTGTAAACCCGTTTCCAGTGTTTCAAGTGCTGAGAATTCCATCAAAGGATTGCATAATTGTTTGATTTCAATGTCATCAACTCGTGTTGCGGGAATGATCTCACCGGCCTGTTGGGTACTCCATGAATCTAAAAAGAAGTGCCCTGGTGTATTTTGTAAGGGCATATAATCATCAATGTGTTCAACTTGCCAATCTGCTGGTTCTGAATCTCCTAGAGCCCAAAGTTTAGCTCGTAACTGAGTTGTTGTATCTGTTAATTGGTAGACCTGAAATTTTACCCGGTAAGGTGTTTCATCATTGAGTTCATAATCCTGGCTGTAGTCCCTGATAAAACTAATTTCTGCACCATCTCTTTCATACCATAAACCCAGTCCAGGTGTGTTACTGACAAATTTTTCTACAAACACCGCATAACCTTCACCGGTGGGGAAAGTTTGATTCAGGTAACCGCCATTACTTCTCACATAAAAACCAATCCCTTGGGTTTCTGCATGTTCAAAATACAAAGTAAAGTTAACTTCAACATCTTGCACTTGCAATGGATGCACTATCCTGGCCAATGAATAATTTGAGCTGATGGGGCGAAATCGCGCCTGGCCATTAACAATTTCTTCTGATTCAACTTCGAAACCGGGTAACAGCCAATCACCTCCCCAGGAGCCGTGATCCCCATCAGGGAATGATTCATTGAATAAGATATGATTGGCACAGCATTCTAACTCAGGATTACACGACTCGAATCCACTGATAAAAATAACATCATCACCAGCGGCATAGGCTGCTGAAAAGAACCAAGTTATTCCGAAAATTCTTAACATAGTTTTCATCATAATATTTATAGCAGGAAACCAAGATCCGTGCCAGCTCCATCAAAGTTGATTAAATTGGGGAAAATATCCAGCATATTTGTATTATCTACACCTAACCACCTTACCAGCGTTGCGAAATAGGCATCTAAAGGTGTGGTTGGAATTAGGCGACCTAAATCTGCATCATCAGCAGATCCCAGAGTGAGGTCAGGAAATGTGCCATACATGTTGCCACCCAATAAGTTGGTGGGACTGCCCATAACCAATTGGTTGCCTCCCCAACCATGATCACTGCCATCTCCATTTGAGGTGAGGGTGCGTCCAAAATCACTGGCAGTAAAGGTTAAAACTTGATCATCTAAGCCAAGATCAGATAACTGAGACTGGAATGCGGCCATGTTTTCACTTAAATTCGAAAGCAATAAATTGTGATTATTCAGTAAATTATCGTGCGTATCCCAACCGCCCAAATTTACAAAAAAGACTGACCTGGAGTGACCCAGATCTTGAGCAATACTGATTAACCTGGTGACCATTTGAAATTGGTTTGCCAAGTCAGGATTGCCTGGGAAATCTGCTGGAACAGTGGGGTAAACATTGGGATCAACTGTCACTGCATTTTGCAAAGCCGAATCCACCAATTGTGCAATGTTATGGCTGCGATTATAAATACGCGCATGGGCATTTTCAAAGGCTTGGGATGCGGCTAAATTTTGTTGTAATATTTGATCCAATGTTTGGCCACAATGTGAACTGATGTCACTGAGGTCACAAGCATCAAATGTGGGCATGCCATATGGAGAAATAATTGAAGGCGTGGTACTGCTTCCTACTTGAAGTAAATTTTGGCCGCCAATACTCAAATTAAATGGCACCACCACATCGCTGTTTACATCGGCGTGCATGAGATCTGCCATTCGACCAGCCCATCCTGAGCGGCTGGGCTGTTGAGGCAAACCAGTCATTGACTGATCTTGCTGTGAATTATGGGAAAACAGATGCCTGGGTAATTGAATGTTATTTTGGTAGTCAATTTTAGAGGTCGGCCGGATCAATGTACCTGTGTTGTTGATAACCGCTAAATTTTGGCTGTTATACAGGTTTTGTAAAGCACCACAAGCTGGGTGAAAGCCGAATTCTCCTTGGCTGGTATCATCGAAGGGTAACAGGTCAAGTTGATCCAGAGCCAATGATTGACCTCGTGAATCTGCATAAGCTTGATAGCGAGTATTGTCTCTCGGTACAATCATGTTGAAGGAATCGTTACCTCCGTAGAGATACAAGCATACCAGCGCCCTGTATCCGCTGCCTTGATTCATTGTAGTCATCTGGCCCATACTGGCTTTTGCTGAAGCAAAGGCTCCCATGGTTGAAAGCATGGTGCTGGCACCCAAAGTGTGGGCGATGGAATGTTTTAAAAATCGTCGTCTGTTCATAATTATTTTTGAATTAAATATTCTGGTGAAGTCATGGCTAAATAAATCAGAATGGCAGCCCTGGTGGTTAAATCTTCAGTGCTGATGTCACTGGGCTGGCCAAAATCAGTTGCATATTGATCAAG
This sequence comes from Marinicella sp., assembly GCA_051252335.1. Lineage (GTDB taxonomy): Bacteria > Pseudomonadota > Gammaproteobacteria > Xanthomonadales > Marinicellaceae > Marinicella. Next base: position 3,612 of record JBPOFV010000210.1, read on the forward strand.
TAAGTCATCAAGTAAAGCATATAAGCCTGGGCTCATTTGATTACTGAATAACAGCAAATTGATTTGATCTAAAAAGGCCTCATTAGATTGAAGCAACCATGATCTGATTGGCTCTCCATCCATGATGACATTTTGAAAGTTTAGTCCTATGCCACCGGTAAATCCAAAGACAGTCAAGGAGCGCAATAAATTTTGATAGTTGATTAACTTACTTTCATTGTTGATTTGAAATTCGGGCGCAACCAGGCCTTGATCCAGGACATCATTGCTTAAATAATCTGGTCGGTAAAAATTGAATACCGAAGGTGCTTGATAGGGGGACTGACCTAACTGTTGACCTAAGAAAATAAAGTCTGTGTTCTGATCTTGATAATTAATTTCGGCACCAAAAGCACGCCATAAATGCGTTAATCGCAAAATGGGTTCGCGTAATTTACCGTAATGGTCAGCCTGATAAAACAAGGCATCGCGGGCCTCAATATCTAGCAAGATGGCTTTTATCACTGCACCCAGATTGCCTCTGACGCCATTGCCATCATCGTTAAAAACAGCAGTAATTCTGCTTACATAGGCTGGAGAAGGGTTACTGGTAACCAATTTTTGGATTAATTGTTTACCGATAAATGGACCCACATTAGGGTGATTAAATAGGGTGTCCAAAGCCATGTCCAGGTCATCCTCTGGAGTTAATCCTGCCGGTATAGCTGTTGAAGATGTGATCCCTGCATGACCCACAATTTGTTTGGCTGAATAATCATGGTAAGTGGCCGTGCCCATTTCCATAAATGGCTCCATAGGCAGCAATAAGTTTGCCACAGGAAATTCCCAACTAGGCGTTCCTGACCAAGTCCATCCGGTTAAAACTTTTGCCAATTCTTTGATGTGGTCTATGTCATAAGTGGGTATGGGTTGTAGCGAACCATCCAGCGATTCTGTCCCATCAGGTTCAAGCATCGTCAGTCCTAAACTGAATAACTGCATGATTTCCCTGGCAAAATTTTCATCGGCACGGGTGTTGGCAACCACATCAGCTTTGGCATTGCCTAGCATGCTTAGGTAGAAACCCATGGTT
>JBPOFV010000211.1:0-4666 GCA_051252335.1 Marinicella sp.
GTTTGGTGAGGACTTAACTCTTGCACAACTTAGGAAAGAATTTGATGCGGTCTTTATCGGTGTAGGGTTAACCAAAACATATTCTTTGGGTTTAGATAATGAAGACATACAAGGCGTAGCAGATGCTGTGGATTTCATTGAACAAATCAGACAAGCTGCTGATAAATCACATGTCAAAGTTGGTAATGATGTGGTGGTCATTGGTGCTGGTAATACCGCCATCGATGCGGCGGTGCAAGCGAAAAGGTTAGGTGCAGCTAACGTCACTTTGGTTTATCGACGCGGTGAAGAACACATGAGTGCAACCGAATGGGAAGTCAATTTAGCACGAACCAATGGAGTTAACATTCATTTGTGGGCTGCTCCAAATTCAATCAAGGGTCAAGATTATGTCAAGGCGATTGAATTCAACAAAACCAAGATCAAGCACAATAAATTGGTCAACTCAGGTCAATCCTATCAGTTAAAGGCAGACATGGTGTTGAAAGCCATTGGTCAAAAACTGAACAGTGCTGACATCACAGCCCTAGATACCAACAGAGGGAAAATTGTGGTTAATGATCAATATGAAACATCTGTCAAAGGGGTATTTGCCGGTGGTGATGCCATCAATTCAGGCGAAGACTTAACTGTTCAGGCCGTAGAAGATGGTAAACAAGCAGCACACAGCATAGATGCAGCTTTGTCCATAAAGGAGGTGAATCATGGCTGATTTAAGTTGTACCGTTGCTGGAATCAAAAGCATCAACCCATTCTGGTTGGCCTCAGCGCCGCCAACTGATAAATACATCAATGTAGTCAGAGCCTTCGAAGCAGGTTGGGGTGGTGTGGTTTGGAAAACCCTGGGAGTTGATCCTCCTGTGATTAATGTATCCAGTCGCTATGGAGTACATAAAAATAACAACGAAATTGTCGGAATCAACAACATTGAGTTAATTTCTGACCGGCCCTTGCAAGTGAATTTGGACGAAATCAAACAGGTCAGGAAAGAATGGCCAGATCGAGTCATCATTGGTTCTATGATGGCAGTTATAGAAGAAAAAGCCTGGAAAGAATTGGCTGTGAAAATTGCCGATGCCGGCGTACATGGCATTGAATTGAATTTGGGTTGTCCACATGGCATGTGCGAACGTGGCATGGGATCAGCCATTGGCCAAGTGCCTGAAATGATTGAAAAGGTCACTCGTTGGGTGAAAGAAGTGGTTGATATTCCCGTGTTGGTTAAGCTCACGCCGAATATAACCAATATATTGTGGGCGGCCGAAGCGGCACAAGCGGGCGGCGGCGATGCCGTGGCGTTGATCAATACCGTCAACTCAATTGTATCCGTGGATTTAGATGCCATGGCACCAACGCCGGTGGTTGGTAATCAAGGCACACACGGTGGCTATTGTGGCACCGCTGTTAAACCGATTGCGTTAAATATGGTGGCCGAGATTTCACGCAATGAAGAGACTAAGGATTTACAGATTTCTGCCATTGGTGGGATTGAAAATTGGCGTGATGCGGCTGAATTCATTGCACTGGGGGCAGATGGTTTACAAGTCTGTACCGCAGCGATGTTGTACGGTTTTCGCATTGTTGATGACATGATTGCCGGTTTAAGTCAGTGGATGGATGACAAAGGTTATCAATCGCTGGATGATTTTCGCGGTCAAGCGGTAGGCAACACGGTTGATTGGAATGCTTTGGATATGAATTTTGATACCAAGGCCTTGATTGATACTGAATCATGTATCGAATGTGGCCGCTGTCACATCGCCTGTGAAGACACTTCTCACCAAGCCATCTCATTTGCTGTGGCTGAAGATGGTAAGCGGACATTCACTGTGATTGATGATGAATGTGTCGGCTGTAATTTATGCCAGCATGTGTGCCCAGTCCCAGAGTGTATTTCTATGGTGCCTGTAGAAAATGGCCTGCCTGAAATGACTTGGCCAGAGCATCCGTTAAATCCGATGAATAATTAAATGAATAAAGAAAAAAATAATGTCATTCTGACCGAGCGAAGCGAGTGGAAGAATCTCACAATGTACGCGTGATTTCTGTATCTACGCGCAAGGGCCAGAGTCAGGAGATCCTTCGATTCCGCTGCGCTCCACTCAGGATGACATGTTTTTGATCTAAAACAAAACGATAATACTATGACAACACAAAACTTAGAAAACTACTGGATGCCGTTTACGGCGAATCGACAATTCAAAGCCAAACCAAGGTTAGTGGTGGGTGCTGATGGCATGTATTTCAAGCTCGAAGATGGTCGTCAATTACTCGATGGCATTGCCGGGCTTTGGTGCTGTAATGCAGGACACAATCGCCCACGCATTGTTGAAGCCATACGCAAACAAGCCGGTGAATTGGATTATGCGCCGGCTTTTCAAATGGGCCATCCCAAACAATTTGAATTGGCCGAAAGGCTAGCTGGTCATATGCCAGGTGATTTGAACAAGGTATTTTTTACCAATTCAGGTTCTGAATCGGTAGAAACCGCTTTGAAAATGGCGATTGCTTATCACCGAGCGCGCGGAGAGGGTCAACGCACCCGATTAATCGGCCGAGAAAAAGGCTATCACGGGGTAAACTTTGGCGGTATGTCAGTTGGCGGAATGCCTGCCAATCGCAAAATGTTTGGTTCACTGGTGGCTGGTGTCGATCATTTGCGCCATACCCATGGTGTGGAAGGCAACGCCTTTTCTAAAGGTCAGCCTGAATATGGTGAAGAATTGGCCGATGATTTGTTGCGCATGGTGGAATTACATGATGCGTCGACCATCGCGGCGGTAATCGTTGAACCCTTGGCAGGTTCAGCCGGGGTGATTTTGCCACCCAAAGGTTACCTAGAACGGTTAAGAAAAATTTGCGATGAGCATGGTATCTTACTTATTTTTGATGAAGTGATCACTGGATTTGGGCGTCTGGGTGCTCCATTTGCCGTCAATTATTTTGGAGTTGAACCTGACTTGGTCACCACCGCCAAAGGCTTGACCAATGGAGTGGTGCCCATGGGAGCCGTATTTGCCCAAGACTATATTTATGATGCCTTTATGACAGGACCTGACAATGCCATCGAATTTTTCCATGGTTACACCTATTCAGGAAACCCAATGGCATGTGCCACGGCCTTAGGTGTATTAGACACCTATGAAGAAGATGGCTTATTGACTCGCGCCAGCAGTATGGCGGCCTATTGGCAAGAAAAAGTTCATTCGCTGCGAGACCTGGAGCATGTCATTGATTTAAGGAATTTAGGTTTAATTGCGGGTATTGAATTGCGACCCAGAGAAGGTGCGCCAACGGCCAGAGCCTTTGATGCCTTTTTACAAGCTTATGATGCTGGTTTGTTGATCCGAACAACTGGCGATACCATTGCCTTATCACCGCCGCTAATTATTGAAAAAGAACACATTGATTTTGCTTTTGACACACTGCGCAACATCATTCAGTATTTAGATTAACAGGGAATAGATAAACGTCATTCCCGCGAAGGCGGGAATCTGAAATTAGAATGAAAGATCCATATGTATATATTTTAGCTAGCAAAAAAGATGGCGCATTATATGTTGGAGTAACCAGTAATTTAGTGGCAAGAATTTGGCAACATAAAAACAATGTTGTGGCTGGCCATACAGAAAAATATAAGATTAAACAGTTGGTGTATTTTGAACAACACGCCACCATGGAAACTGCAATTACACGTGAGAAGCAGATTAAGAAATGGAGAAGGCAATGGAAGATAAATATGATTGAGAAGTCAAACCCTAATTGGAATGATTTGTGGGCTCAGATAGTTGGGTGACAATTGACATCAAAGATAGATTCCCGCCTGCGCGGGAATGACGGTTGGATAATTGATTGATTATCAGAAGATAAAATAATATGAAAAATAAAAAATTATGGCAACAATACAACACATCATAAACGGACAAAGAACCTCAGGAACTTCTGGACAAACCCAAGCGGTTTTTAATCCGGCCAATGGCCAACAAACCGGTGAATTGGTCTTGGGCAATTCGCATGATGTGAATCAAGCGGTTGAGTCATCACTGGTGGCATTTGAACTATGGTCAGCAACCCCACCTGCCAAACGCGCTGCCGTGATGTTTAATATGCGACAATTATTGATCGACCGTGCCGATGAAGTGGCTCTGACCATCAGTAAAGAACACGGCAAAACCCATGACGATGCACTGGGTGAAGTTACCCGTGCTTTGGAAGTGGTTGAATACGCTTGTGGTATCACAGAGAAATTAAAAGGTGACTTCAATGCCAACGTCGGACCCAGTATCGACACCCATTCAGAACGCCAGCCCTTAGGTGTGGTTGCAGGTATTACCCCGTTTAACTTTCCAGCGATGGTGCCGTTGTGGATGATTCCGATGGCATTGGCTACGGGCAATGCGTTTATATTGAAACCTTCGGAAAGAGACCCTTCAAGTGCCAATTTAGTGCATGATTTATTCATTGAAGCAGGCTTACCAGCTGGGGTGCTGAATGTGGTACATGGAGGCAAAGAAACCGTTGATGCGATCTTGGATCATCCTGACATCAAAGCCGTTAGTTTTGTCGGTTCAACGCCGATTGCTGAATATGTTTATACCCGAGGGTGTGCTTCAGGAAAACGAGTTCAGGCTTTAGGCGGTGCCAAAAACCACATGATCATTATGCC
>JBPOFV010000212.1:0-4665 GCA_051252335.1 Marinicella sp.
CACGGGTGAATAAATAATCTTGCACATCGATATTGATGGTTTTTATATCATTGAAATTTTGAATTCCAAAACATTTTTATCATATGTGTTGTTCAAACAAAAGCTACATCAAAACACCAGAATCAGAAATTTAAACTGGATAGACCAAAATTCATTCTTGTATGATTTAGATTTTGGCAACATCTCTTCCACTCACGTGATTCACTTGGAATTCGATCAAGCAGGGGTGTTAACGGGTGCCAGCCAATTTGAATTTCCAATTGAAGGTGTGGTTATTGATACATTGGACGATGTGCCTAATACATTATTATTTGCAAATTTCACAGAACAAGAGTCAGTTCGTAATGATGGAAGGGGCTTGTATCGAGTTGATACCAGCAATAAAGAAACTTTGAAAAAATCTTTTTGGAAGATCATGAGTCACACCAAACAGTTTGATCATGTGGTGCAATGGATGACAGACAAACATGGTTTTGTGCGTTCGGCCATTGAAGTTGAAATTGATAAGAAACAAGAAATGGTTATCTACCATCATTGGTTTTTAGATAAATCTACTGGTGACGATGAGTGGAAACAAATCAACTCATTTACTACCGATCAAGAAGTGCCATTACCTGTGATGCTCTCTGATGATGAAAAATTCTTTTACACCCTAACCAACCAATTTGGTGAAATGAAGTCAATTCATAAATATTCAACCAAAGATTATAGTTATCTTGGTCCTTTTTATGAAGATGAAAAACATGACATCACCGCCATTAATTTAGACCCAAGCACCAAAGAAATTGTCGCCTATAGTTATATAGAGAGTGGAGAGTTGAAGCTTAATTATTTTGATGATGCTGATGATCGGATTAAAAGTTTGAAAGAAAAGAACCCTGGTATATCCTTGTTCGTACGCCAATATGATAAAAAAACTGGCAACATGTTGGTTTATGGCTACACCAGTTTTTCTAAAGGGACTTGGTATTTATACAATGAACACACGGAAGCAATCAGTAAATTAATCGATGTCAATGAGGCCTATGAAAACTTACCTAAAGGTGATAACCATGTCATAAACATCAGTGCTGATGATGGTGTCGCAATAGAGGGGTATTTGGTGACTCCATCTGCTGAATCTCAAAAACAATTTCCCTTGGTGGTGATGCCACATGGTGGACCGATTGGAGTTAGGGATTATGCAGATAATGATGAGTTACAACATTTTTTTGCTGCACATGGGATTGCTAGTTTGAAAATAAATTACCGTGGTTCAGGTGGGTTTGGTAAATCATTCGAATCACTTGGTAATGGTCAATGGGGTGAGCAAATTGAAGCAGATATCCATAAAATGGTTAATCATGTGGTAAAAAAATATGACCTCAACGGTGAAAAGATATGTGCGATGGGTGGTTCTTATGGCGGGTATTCTGCATTGATGCTGACAATTTTATATCCGGATACTTATCAGTGTGCGGTGTCTTTTGCAGGAGTGGTGGATTTGCCGTTGATGTTCACCGGTATCAGTGCTTCGGCTTATGATGAATACCATGATGTGATGAAGAAAATTGTCGGTGATCCAAAAAAAGACCTCCAACAAATGATTGAGAAATCACCTTTTTACTTGGTTGAAAAAATAAATAAACCAATAAAATTATTTCATGGTCAATTGGATGATACCGTGTCTTTAGAGCAATCATTGCGAATGGTTCAAGCCATGAGTTTGTTAAATAAAGAAGTAGACTTTACTATATTTGAAGACGAGGCACACAGTTCGAAGTTTGTAAATACTGATGTGATTTACTATGCAGAAAGTTTAAAGTTCATTCAAAACAAACTAGGCTTACATTCCACAGCTCAGGACTATGTGTCACCTGATGAAGTAGATTCTGAAACCTCTGTATTGGATTACATTCAAGGTAATAAAGATCAGAATTAAATAACTTAATTTCTATTCCATCATAACAGTGGGCATGGGTACAAAAAGAGGGCTCATAGCATGTCATTATGTGATTGGTAGCAACCCAACATCAGTATTAAAGCAGCATGCATGAATTAAATGGGCGGTTAATGCAGTGCTTGAAGGAATTAAGACGAATGATCAAGCGCATTATATATGCGGTTCATTAGTTCACAGTTCACTTGAATTTCAGCATCCGATAATACTGCTGTCATGTGCTTGATAACTTCAATTTGAATCACCATTGATCGGTCTAATTGTTCTGCACCTATGGGGGTTAAAAACAACCGGTGAATTCTGCCGTCAGTTTGGCAGTTTCGTTGTTCAATAAAATGGCGCATGGTTAATTTTTTAATCAGAGCCGAGATGTTGCTTTTAACCACATGCATCCGTTCGCTGAGTTGTTGTTGTGTCATGCCAGGGTTTTGGCGTACATTCATCATGAGTTCGTGTTGTGCTGCGGTTAAGTTCAAAGAGGCTAATTTCGAATTCATGACATTTTGCCATTTGTGGTGGCATTTTACCAAAGCCATCCATGACGCATAGGCTTTTATATCAGATGGTGTTATCGGCAAAGAGCTGGACATGACGTAAATAGTTCATAAGTGAACTATATAGTACATCGATTTGAAAACAAGGTAAAGGTTAACACTTAATGTTATTTGATTTACTTAACGAATCGTTTTAATCCATTGGGTGTGAACAAGTTATCATTGGCTAACTTGGCGTCATATACATTGCCTTTAGGTGCTTCATTTTGCAGACCCATGACATGGTATTTACGGCTGCTCAAATCATGAAAAGTCGAGATCACTGGAAATGTACCAGGCATGTTAGGATCTTGTTGAAGGAAAGCCAAACTGACTCGATACAGTTGGCCTTGTTTATCATATTGATCTGCAACGGCTACAGACCACGAGTCTTCATCGATGTAAAAATCTCGCTGGCTGTATAGGTGGCGCCATTCGTCTTTCAGTGTGGCTCTTATCACCCAAACCCGATGTAACTCGTAACGAGTATAATCCGGGTTTAAATGTCCAGTATGCAAAATGTCTTGATATTTAAGACTTCTGTCAGCCAATCGGTTGTTGTTATATGGGATGTATAATGTTCTCGCTTCGAGTAACTGCCAATTAAAACGATCAGGTGATCCATTGATCATATCGGTGTCATCTGCTGTTCTTAAGGCATTAGATTTGCTGATGGGTTGATCGTAAGCAAAATTGGGTGCTCGAGTCACTCGCCGCCGCCCTTTGTCCCAAGTCCATGCGGTTCTTGGCTCTTGAAGTTGGTCTAAGGGTTCTAAAACCAGTCCGCCACTACCTGATTGTGTGGCAGGGGCTGTGGTTTTTGAAACAACAGAGAACAGCCGATTAGGGTTGTTATTGTCCTCTAGGTAGTAATCAAAACGAATCAAAGATTCTCGGCTATAAATTTGAAAATCACCATCTTCGCCAACATTGGCATCACTGGCATGGTTAACCAGCTGCAAGCCACGCCACCTGGCTATGTGGTTGAAATAAACTTCTAGGGCATTGCTTGGTATGGGAAATGGTATGCCTCTATGAGCGTTCAGAATGCCAGTTTGTTGTGGATTTAATTCTGCAGTTAGGGCATTTATCTTGGTGTGTTCATAAACCCATTCTGGTGCAGAGAAAGTACGGTGACTTGGATAAATAGGCATTTGAAATGAATCAGGGTAGGTTTCAAACAGGGCGATTTGGCCTGCGGTTAAATGCTGTTGATGTTGTTGGTAGTTGGCATAAGTTATGGTGAATAATGGTGGTTCATTGGGGTCGATGGATTGTACATCTTGCCATTTTGGTATGCCTTCATCATTCCCGGTTGTTTGAGCGCCGAATGGAGTTAATTGTTGTCCCAGTTGCGCGGCTTGATCTGCTGGTACTTTGGCAATCAATTCATGGGTTAGAGTCAGGCAAGTCAGAATGAAAATTAGGGTTTTTGGCATAATTTTTGTGATTTTATTTGCTCAGCACCTTATTGAGTCGCATTTCAATCAAATGACTTTCAAAGCCTGCTTTTTCGTAAGCCCGAATGGCGCGTGGATTTTTGGCATAAACATGCAGAATGATTTCACTGATCTTGTTTTGATTAAACCAGGCAGATATGGCTTCAATCAAAAGTTGGCTGACACCTTGACCACGATGTGAATGGCGCACATACATAAAACCAATATATCCTAAATGACTGGTTTGAAAAAAATCTTTACGTGGGCGAATTTGGCCATAAACACTACCAACGATGTGTTCATTATCTAAAGCGACCAAAACTTCGGTTCGTTGATCGTTTAAATACTCAGCGAGTGGATAATAACTGATGGGAGCATCTTGAATTAAGGTTGGGTCCATAGGCCGTTCGGCGGCAATGATTTTTTGTTCAAAATCCAATAATACGCTCAAATCTGCCGAGGTTGCAGTTCTAATTTGTATGCTAGATTGAGTTTTCATGGTCATTATTTTATATCAATTAAGTGTGTTTGTTTCAGTTAAAAAATCAGACCAGAAAATTCCACAAGAAGAAAAGAAAAAAATACCTTAGTCACCAGGTTTGGGTGTTTAAACTTAAAGGCAAAATCATAAATCATGAGTGACATGTTCGCTGTAGATAATTACAGTATTCACGTATGATCAGGTTATAAAGTCATCTATAATAGCGAACACTTATTACTGCGGACTATTAAATTCAATTCATAACATGAAAGG
>JBPOFV010000213.1:0-4653 GCA_051252335.1 Marinicella sp.
GTACCATTATGCGGGGTTCCTGCCTGACTTAACTCGCCTTGGTATGTCACTGCCATCAATGGCATTGAAAGTGATAACAATAAAACTGCGAAGATATGATTTGTTTTCATGGGGATTCCTGATCAATCAAACTGATTTTCAAATATGAGGTCTGCAGGAAGTGGTAAATAACCGCCAGAAATTGTTAGGCTGCCACCTTCCATTCGCAGGGTATCCACTTGTCCAATCACTCCTGTTACTACAGTGTCTGCATGGGTAGATATACCACCGCCTTGGTCGGTAGAGTACCAATTGATTTCTTGCGCATTTGAAACAGTAAAGATCAACAAACATAAACAAACAATTAATTGCAGCATTCGTTTATTTTTAATCAGAGACATTGATTTTCCACCCTATTTATACACACTTGTTGTCTATTAAAATATCACACAAGTAATCAATATTAAACATATATTAATTAAAGCTTTTGATTCATAGTAATTAATGTCGCTAACTCATGGTTAAACAGTCCATACCATCTAAAGCCATATGTATGACTAGACCAAGTCCAATTAATCTGGTTTTAGGAAACACTAACAAACAAAAGTAAACTGCTATCAGAATGGGATGATGCAAGGGATGATAGCCAATACTACAACGATTCGGGTCATAAATAGGGTTGGCCAATAGGTGATCCAAATCCACTAACATGGTCAGCAGCATAATGAACAATGCCTTCGAAAATTGTTTACGGTACCAAGTCGAAGCCACCAACAATGGCAGCAAAAAGTGCAGCGCAATATGAATCATTGAAGCTCAAATCTTGGCATCATTGTGCGGTTGAAAAACGATAGCACACCACAGGGTCAGCAATATTCTTTAGCTCTATTCCACCCGCCTGTTCAAAACCTTCTGTAGAACTCAGCTGCTGATAAGCGGCTGAACTGAACACAATTTCACTGGGTCCTGCCACCCCTTCAAGGCGCGCAGCTAAATTTACATGCTTACCATAGATGTCACCATCATTGGCACGCACCACTTCACCCCAATGAACGCCCGTATGTATAGGTAAACTGGGCAATTTATATTGATCACTAAGTTGGGTGTATTTAGTATGTAATTGTTTTACTGCTTTGAGTGCATCATCGGCTGATGGAAATTCAAGCATGATGGCATCACCAATGGTTTTGACTACACGGCCGTTGAATTCCAGGGCTGCTTTGGCACCCACTTGATGAATGATACTGACCAGCATCAATGCCGCATCTTCATGTTCTTCAGAGACTTTGGTGTAACTGCTTAGGTCGTTGAACACCACTGCACTGGTTCTGCGTTTACCTTCTGACAGCGCGCTTATGGGTAGTATGCGATTGATAAAACCATCAACAGACACTTCCATTTTATTTCGTACTGGCCCAAACATAACGGCTGTTAATGTGCCCGTTACGATGGCAGCGGTTTGATCATGAAGCCCAAACTGTAAAACTGCTTGAGTAGATAAAACGCCTTCGATGGCAACAAACAGCGTTGTGATTCCTATGCCTATGACTCCATAAACAGCTGATTTTTTGATCACCAACCTTGGATCCAAAGAACCGTAATAAAAGATTGAAACTATCAGCATGGCAATCATGGTAAACCAATAAACTGGAACACAAAGAATGAACAAGGCAAACATAAAAAACCCACCCAATTCATAATTACCGAAGACAATCAATGTTGTCCATAACAAAATAAGCAAAAAACAGAGGCCAATTAAGAACATCATACCCAATATCAACCAACTGGATTGGCGCCTGGCTTTTTCGTCAAGCAAGACATTTAAATCGGTATATTTAGTTAGGCCCAGATTCATAACCAGAAACAATAAGGCAAAGGCCACAACATAAATAATTGGTCCAAAAAAGCCTTGTTTTACTGTGGTGGCATCGAACAAAAACAACACCGCAATAATGATTGAAAACATGACTGCGCCTTTGACTGAACTGACCCATGCAGTCATTGCTTTCATAAGTCGATAGACCCAAGTGGGCTTACCTGATGAGTTTTTCCAAATAGAACGGTTATGTTTTTTAAAAAATTGTGCTTCTTTTTTTTGCCACTGTTCTGAAAATACTGAAACATTTTTCAGAAAAGGCTGATCACCAATAAAATCAATATAATCATCAAACTGTACTTTCTGCGGATACATGAAAACAAAGTTCATCCAAAACCACATTGACCACCCCATCAATGCGCCCATCAAAACATCAAGTGAAGTAATCATGATGCTGATTTCGGTTACATAAAATGGCCTAACAAAAGAAATATAAGCCAGCACAAAACAACCCAAGGATAAGGCACCGGTTAAGTATTTTGTGGCATGTTTTTCGCTGCTACTGACACACAAAACCAATGCCAATAAACAAGCCAACAAACCTGTAACTGATGAAACATCATATGACCAATGAATCAACATAAAGCCAGATGAATGTTCATTAATAGCAGTGAATAGTAAATGAAAGGGTAATTCACGTCCAATTTCCATGAATGATAAGTCATTGGGGTCAATCAGGAATTTCACGAAAACTGTCCCAGCGATGATGGCAAGCACAGCGCACAATAGCCTGGCCCAGACATTCATGCCTTTGTTAGTTGTTTTGATTTCAGTTGAATTGTCTCTACTTGAATCGCTCATATTCATCATTTAAGCAAGCCATACTACCAACATGTACTTATCCCACCAGAGTTATAAACTGATTTATCAGTATAGTAGAAAAACTCAGAACTTGCCAATCAAGACAGTTCGAGGGTCTTTATTTATAGATCAGCCTTTCAATATGTTTTGCTTTGAACGGTTGCCACTGGCCTTCTTTCTGGGCCAGTCGATCGGCCAAGGCCCACATCACAGCGGGGTGATGCCCATAGCCTAGGTGACTACAAACCACCTCAATGTTTTGGGTGGTGTCGCTGATTTGTTCTAAACAGCATTGCCAGGCCGTGATGCCATCGGACTTTGAATAAAAGGAAGTGCTGGGAACTGGAGGCGGCAATGGCATATTTTTCAACAACTTAGGACACATGTCAGACAATTTATAACCACTGGTTTTTTCAAATATCTTGGTCGCATGATTGGCCCGTTGGTTGTTACAAAAAGGGCTGCCCATACTGATGACTTGGCGCACCAATTCAGGATGCTGTCTGGACAACTCTCTGGCATAAATACCACCTAAGGACCACCCAATGAGGGTGACTTTTTCACCATGCTTGTGACTGATGTCTTGTAACCGCCTGATGATGGCCGGACCACAACCGGTAAGCGGGTCACTGTGACGCCCCATGTTCCGACCTAAACGCCATCCATAAGGTTGGTAATTTCTACTCTTTAAAAATGTGCGCAGTAATTTGGTTGAAAAGTCAGAAGCCAAAAAACCTGGTAACACCAAGACAGGATGCCCGTCACCTTTAGGCGTTGTTTGTAACAATGGATAGGATAAGGCAAATGAACCGGCCTCAAACACAGTGCGCATTTCCAATGCCAGTTTAAAGAAAGATGGTCTATGCAGTGATTGATCTGAGGATCTGGATTCTGTGATTTGGGTCATATAGTTTCTATGGTTGTGAGTCTTGGTGTTGTTTTCTTTATTTTAATTGGCCTGCTATCAAGCTGGATGATCCTGCACGCTTTGTTCTAAAGTGTTGGCAGCATCTCGAATGTGTTTAGCAAATAAATCCACATCTGGCATCACATTGGCCGCCACTGTTGGGCTGATAGATATCATACCATTATAACTGAAGACTGGCATGATCAGTCCCATGCCGTCAAACACCGGTGCCATACCCATATGTGCCAACATCAAATGGCCATTCATATAGAGTGGAACCTGGGGTCCAGGTACATTGGTGATCACCAAGTTAAAGAACGGTCGATGCCTTTTTGAAACTTGCATGCGGGTGTAAAGCCGAGTTGATTGAGAACCTAAGGCGAAAGGAATGAATTCAGCATAATCAATCAAGCGCTTGGCGCCTATGGCACCTTGATATGATTTTCCACTTTGGGTGTTTTTATGAATCCGAGTCAGTTGTTTGATGGGATCAGCTTCATTGGTCGGTAGCTGCACCAGCATGGCTGAAACTTGATTACCCATGTCAGCAGTTTCATCTTTTGTTCTTGTTGAAACTGGTACCATGGCTACCAGAGGCTTTTCTGGTAATTCTTCTTTTTCAAGCAAGTATTTACGCAGTGCACCGGTACAAATAGTTAATATCACATCATTGAGTGTGGCACCAGGGACGGCATGTCTGAGTTCTTTGACACGCGCCAATGATAACAAAGCGGTGTTCCATAACCTTTTAGAGGAAACTGGCTGATTCAGTATGCTGGGTGGCGCATTAAATATTGATCGCGGCACATCGCTGCTTTGAACCCGTGATAAACGCCCTGCCTTCCAAGTGGATTTGGCCGTTTCTAACAATAATCCAGGTAGTTTAAAAGGCCGTTTAATAAAATTGACTGTACTGCGACCGATTAAAGTGAGATCACCAGGCAGTGGCTCAACTTCACGTGTTGGCATTTTGGGTATTTTCCTGGGTTTTTTGGTGACATCGAATAACAGCCCCATGATTGCAGCACCTGAGGCTCCGTCAATGGCCGCATGGTGTATTTTGCTGATCACTGCCACAGAACCTTTGGGT
>JBPOFV010000214.1:0-4642 GCA_051252335.1 Marinicella sp.
CAATGGGCGACTTGCTAGTTGAAAATCCTTTGGCAATTTATTTTATCGACTATTCAATTGTAGAGGACTTTTCAAAATGAAATTCTTATCTTTATTCATCATTTTATTTATATCTAATCTGGCTCAAGGTGCTCAATGCCAGCATATAACTTACACTGACGGCTCTCAAGACTATTCTGTGAACGCATCGATAAATACAGGGCTTCATATTCGCTTTTTTGATGATATTCAGCTTGCCGTTCTTGCTAATGACAAAGTTTGGGATGGTCAGTCTAATCCAAGTCTAAAATCACACTATTGGCTTTTCCCTAAAAACCGAATTGAAAAAGATAACGTGGTAGGCAATACATTTATCTTGGCTAATGGGCAGACAATTAATTTAGTGGTTAATCAAAAAATTGATTCTCCATCATGTTTAATTATTGAATCTGATGGATCAAATCAAAAAATAGTAGCTGATTATTCAGCTGACTCCGTAAAGCAAAGCGCTCATAAATCAAATGAACTGATAACTTCCTCATACACTTTTGACCGTGCAAAAGTGCGTTCAGCTTTTGACGATGGGCGCTTTACTTTTGTTGTATTGCCGGGTGATGGAATAGAGCAGAGTGCTTATTCAATTGTGAGCATTGTTGATGGTGATGAACATGTTATTGATAACCCAACATTTGATTCATTGTCAAATAAATATACAGTTAATGGCATTCATGATTTGCTCATGTTTTCAAACGGTGTAACCACTTTTACTGTTGAGAGAATCTAAACATGTCTGAGCCTGAAGTGAATGTCACTAAATCTAAAAACAAAAATGCAACGACGGTTAAACAAGTTGGAATTGGAATTGCTGCATTATTGGTAATAGTTGTGATGTTTGCTACCCGTCACAACTCAAAGGAGCAAGTTAAAGAGGCTTTGGCAGAAACAAAAGGCCCAGTTACTGACCCAACATTTCAAGCAAAACTAGATAAGTTTAAAAGAAATGAAGTCTTTGATGTTTCTAATGATTCCCAACAATTACAGCCGCCATCAGGTCAAGGTGTAGCCAATGATCAAATTAATTCCCTCATATCAAAAATAAAAAATGGTGTAAGCAAGCCTGATGAAAACAAAACCAATTCATTCGAGGATTTTATGGAACAAGAAAAACAGCAACTTTATCAAAGTTATTCGCAAAGCAAATCACAAATCCATGATTTCACATCTGATGATGTTATTACATTTGGTGGTAACTCATCACTAGCGACCAAACAAATACCTATGGGTTCTGTTATAGATGTAATAGTACGATCTAAAGCCAATAATCATTATTTGGGTTCAAATTGGTTTGGTGTTGTTGCCAACGATATCTATTCGGCTGATAGATCCGAAATTCTTATAAATAAAGGAGCTGCCGTTAATGGGCAAATTGTGTCTGTTGGAAGTGCCAATCCAATAATAGAAACTCGCATTGCTTTAAATGTTGAAAAAATAAAACGCTCTGATGGTTCATTGGTTGTTTTTGACCAAATGGCTTCTGATTCCGAGGGTATTGGTGCTATTTCCGGTGATGTAAATAAACACTCCTTTGCAAAATGGGGTGGTTTTAGTGCTTTTGCTTTGCTAGGTAATGGTTTATCGCTTTCTACTAATACCGAAAGAGAAGCTCAATCATCACAAGACCTCGCACTTAGAGATATCACATCTAATGTTTCATCTGCAACAAATCAAGCGGCAAGTGAATACTTGTCAATTAAACCTACGGTGACATTAAGAAGTGGCGATTTAATTTCAGTCATGATTGCTAACGATGTGAATGTTACCCCCATGTCAGACAAAAGGAGGTTGTTATGAAAATAATAACATTATTAATGATATTGCTTCTTTGTTCATGTGCAGGACACAAAGTAAAAAATTCAACAGCAATACAACATGACAATACATTTGTTTATTATGATTTTTTTAATAAATCATCACTTACTTCTACTAATGATTTCAATCTCCGTTTATTTGCATCAAGAGCCATTACGTTTGACTCAAGACTTGAGCAAATCGAATATGCTTTAGAAATAATTGGCTATGGTCTCTCGCTTGAATTATCTGATTATCAGTTAGATAAATTACCGCCATCGCCATATTTGGATATAAATCAATTAATGAGCATAAAACAGTATCTTCGTCTTGCTGGTTTTAATGATCAAACGATAGTTGTTGATACCCAAAATAAGTTAATTGCATACCTCAAAACAGGGTCTAATTCTCATAACGATATAGTAATTAATTCTCAAGTCATTGTCGAGGAACTTGATTTTGCACATGTGCAAGAAACTGAAATTAATGATGTTAATCATGAGAAAGACGATTCAGCTACACCTGGTATCGAATCATCAAATATTGAAGTTGTTCAATTTCAAGAATCGGCTGTCACAACGCACCCAATTGAAGTTGATGAACCAATTATTACTGATGCAGAAAATCATAATTCTTTACCAATTGTAAATGATGACTTTTCTGTTTCTCTAGATATGGAGCTTCCATCTATTCCAGATGATTTGTCCACACAGGACGCCGACTATACGATTTTAAGCAACGAAGATGAGGCAGTTAGTATTGATTTGCCTGATTTCGGAATACCTGTTGATAGTGTAGTTGGTGTACCTGTTTTAATCAGTATTGATCAAGGCTTATCGTTGAATGAAATATTCGATCAAGTGGCCCAATCTCAAAATATGCAATACATAAATTCAATGGGTATTAATGCATGGTTTTTACAGTCAACAATGAACCATGAATATGAATTTAAAGGTTTTGATCACGCACTTGGTTTACTGCTTGGTGAATCTAATCGAATCCTACAAAGCAATGACATTGATTTTTTAATTAAGGCTTCTACCGCCAATAATAACTTGGAAATTTACTATGAATAAATTCACCCCTGTCCTAATTATCATCACCTTTTTGCAAGGTTGCGCAAACATGAAAGATGCAACCATTGCTCATGATTATACTAATAGGGCAAAAGATGAGGTTAAGAGTCATTTTGATGCCGTTAAAAACTATGTTAATGATGATGAAAAAATATCATTGTCATTGGCTGAAAAACCAGATGAAAATGCTTTTTTAAACGAGCCAAAATCATTATTGTCAGTAGATTTAACCTATACAACTTTAGTTGATATTTTGCCATCTATCATAGATCGCGAAGTGGTTGTTTCAAACGACTTGTATGATCCAAGAGATGAAAATGACCCTAATAAAACTATATCTATAAATTATCAAGGTTCGCTTTCAGGATTATTGAATTCTATTTGTTACAAACTTAAATGTTCCTGGTCTGTAACTGATGCTAAAAGCATTTATTTATCAAAATATAAAACCAAGTTTTGGCGTTTACCCATTTTACCAATAGACCGTTCTAGTCAAGCAGATATTTCATCTGAGTCATCATACGGTGAAACTTCAGGTGGTGGTGGAGCAGGCCCAGGAGAGGGCAACAGTGTAGAGGGAGCTGCAGCTAACAGTAATTTGACAGGAACTTCAGGTCAAACGGTTAAATCTTCATTTGAATACAACGCTATTGATACGGTTAAATCAATGATTGAGCCATTAATATCTGCAACTGAAGGTTCAGGAGAATCATGGTCTTATTCTGTTCAAACAGGCATGTTATCTGTAACAGCTTCGAATGAAAAACTTAATTCAATCGATATGGCATTAAATGAGCTGAAAAATTTTCTCACAGCTCAAGTCCAGTTTAATATTCAGTTAATCACATATGATGAATCTGAAGACGAAGGATTTGGCGTTGATTGGGGTATTGTGTGGGAGCGTATGGGTCAATTGGGCATCAGCACCAATATAAATTCAAATGTTTCATCTACAGCAGATCAATTGGCCTTCAATGTTATTGAACCTGATCAACCATTTACCGGTACAAATGCTTTCATAAATGCGTTAAGCGAGTTTGCAACTATTTCTTCAAGAAAAGAATTCAATTATTCGACTTTATCAAACCAAGTATTGCCATTTAATATCGCAGAAAAACTTCCATTTCAAGTAATTACATCAACCATTGTTCCCGATGTTGGTATTACTCAATCTTATGCAATATTCGAAAAATCAGTTGGCGTACAAATGAATTTGGTACCAGTTATCTTATCTCCAGATGATCTAATGGTTGAGCTTTATTTTTCTCTTTCATCATTGAGCGAAACATTAGAGTTTGATCTAGGACAGTTTGGTTCGGCCAGCATCCCACAAATCAAAAAACGTGAATCCTTACAACAATCCATGCTCAAAAACGGCCAGACAGTCGTTATGACAGGTTTTGTTCTTGAAGATGCTCAAATATCTAAACGTTCACCAATTAAGGCCAAAGCATGGATGTTTGGAGGTTCTAAAAATGAATCAAGAACTAAGCAATCTATGGTTGTAGTAATTACTCCAAAAATTATTTTTTAAATCATGATTATAAAAATTAATAAAAAACAATTTGCAATCGGTGGAGAATGGTCGCCGATAATCGATTCAGGTGAATTGCAAAATATATTAAAAGTAAAAAACAAACGCTTTTATCATTTTTACAATTCAATTTTAGGAACATCGTATTTAGGTGTTTTTGCTGAGGCTAAACTGACAGGTAAAGTTTACTCCTTTGGTACATATC
>JBPOFV010000215.1:0-4641 GCA_051252335.1 Marinicella sp.
CTCATCAGCTGTGTAATTAACGAAATTGGCATTGACCATCATGGCTTTGATTTTCATCCAATTTCGAACCACACGCGTATCTTGAACATAGGCTTCCCATTCTTCTGGCGATTTGTAGGCCAATCGTTTTACATCGAAGCCGTGGAACGCTTCTTCAAATTGTGGCCACTTATTTTCAATGACGGTCCAATTAAATCCTGCTTGATTGATGGCTTTACACATCATGGCCAGAAAACGATCATCACCTTTTTGTGCCAATTGCTTATGACTCAGAACTTTGGGTAACAATGAATTGAGTTGTTTTTCACCGCCTTTTCGAGAGGCAGCCATGGCATAGATTTCTTCAAATTTTTGCATGGTGGGTTTGTTGTTATTTTTATTTGAATGATATTATGTCATATAAATTGTTTTAAATTTAATTCAAAGAATCAAAGAGTGAGTCATGAAATCTTGGACTGAAAAGTTACAGGCAAAAAAACAACCGATTAAAAAGCACATAGATAAAGCATTTGCGGGCATGCCTGCTGGTTGTTTGATGTACATCTCAACGCCGCAAGAGATTGATGCTTATGTCAGAGGTATTAAACAGGGCGAGTTGATTACACCCACCCAAATGAGGGCTGACTTAGCAAGCAGAAATGGGGCGGACCATACCTGTCCAGTGACCACTGGAATATTCTTGAGGATTGTCGCTGAGGCAGCGTTTGAAGAATTGAATAACAATCAACGAACATCTGAAATCACCCCCTTTTGGCGTGTTGTTGAGCCTGGATCACCACTTTCTAAAAAGCTCACTTGTGGCAGTCAGTTTATTGAGGACCTCCGTTCAACAGAACAGTGATTCAATCAACTGAAAAGATCAATGTTAATGGCTGGAATGGGGGAACTTGAAAGTTTACAACAACTGCCTAATGGTTTAAATTTGATTTGAAGAGCATGCCGAAAGAAGCCATGGACGCACTTGGTGAAAATGGTCGTTAAAAATAGTGACCTTGGATGTGAGCAAGGTCTGTAAAGTTTAAAATCCTAAATTTTCTAAATATATAGTGCTACAAAATTAACACCATGCTAATATTGTAGCATTTCCATGAGTGACTGATTATGAATACAAACAAATGGTCTATTTTTATAACGGGTGTATTTTTGTTTATCAACTTGAATACCAATGCTGAGAGTACTCAAGCTGAAGGCAAGGAAGCTCTTATTGGGCTGTGGCAAGGCATTGTTGTTCGTGAAGGTTCAGCCCAAGCATTTAATTTTAACTTAAGCTTAGAGGGCGATCATATAGTTGGTGAATATGATATTCCAGACTGGGGCTTGTATCGTGAATCCTTAAAAGAAATTTCTTTTAAATACCCAGAATTTTCTGCTCGGTTTATGTATGGCACATTCACCTTCGAAGTCAACAGCCAGGTGCAAGAAATGACTGGTGGTAACTCAGCATGGAATCCGCCTTTAACAGCGCATTTAAAGAAGAGTCATCATCAATCAAAAATAACCATCCAGGACATCACTTGGCAAAACAAAACGATTCAATTGAAGGGACAATTGGTCGAGCCAACGAGAACAGCCGCAGATACGTTGGTCATAATAGTGCCAGGATCAGGTGCACAAGGGATTGCTTCTTGGTCCTATAGATCTTATGCAGACTTTTTTGCGATGAATAATTATGCTGCCATTGTGTATGACAAACGTGGCGTTGGTGGTTCCTCAGGTGATCATCATGCAGTTGGTTTTGATGTGTTTGCTGATGATGTAGGTGCTTTGCTGTCTAAGTTAAAAAAAGATCATCCACGGTATAAAAAAATTGGTTTGTTTGGCATCAGTCAAGGAGGATGGATATCGACAATTGCAGCCAGTCATTATCCAGATGAACTGGACTTTGTCATCATGAGTGTAGGGCCTGCCGTCTCTGTCAGGCAACAAGAAATGCAGGCTGTTGAATATCAAATGAAAGCCAACGATTTTTCAAATGAAGACATCAAGTCTGCACTGGCATATACCGAACAAATGTTTGATGTGGCCTACAGTGAAAATGGGTGGATTGAATTAAAAACAGTTATTGATGATATAAAGACAGAAAAATGGGCCGAATTTGTCAGTTTGGCTGAATCCCAAGATGATTTAGTGGGTTGGCAGTTACAAAAGTATGACCCAACTGAAGACTTGAAAAACAGCTCTGTACCAATGCTGTCGATCTTAGGCGATCATGATGTGCTGGTTCCATCACAAGAGAATGCTGAGCTGATGAAAAGCTACATTGAAACGGTCGACAAGCCAAAGAATAAAGTGGTGGTGATTAAACATGTTGGCCACAACATGAGTTATCAAAGACATTTGGTAAACAATAAGTGGGAGTGGCCCAATAGTTATTGGCATTGGGGCAGAAAAGCGCCTGAGTATTATGCAGAGATTTTGACATGGCTGGATCAATTGGATTTATAGCAAGATATTTGAAATATGTGTATTAGACGCGCAGTTAGGGCCAATAAATACTGGATTTGTTGAAATATAAGGTGCTTTTGGTTTAAGTTAATTTGACTGAATAAGGTTAAATACTGATCAGGAGACAGTATCATGCAACAGCGACAAAATAAATTAACCATAGCCATAACCATTTCTTTGTCTATGGCAAATCAATCTGCTATGTCTCAAGAAGCTGCTCTTAATCTGCATCAACTCAACGGTGAAAACGGTTTTGTAATTAATGGCATCAGTTTGGGTGATCGAGTTGGGGGATCGGTCAGTGATGCAGGAGATTTCAATGGAGACAGTATAGATGATGTGATCATTGGTGCCGTATATGTTGACCCCAATGGCAATGTTACTGCGGGCAGTAGTTATGTGGTATTTGGCAATGACACTGGTTTTTCTGGGGTGTTTAATTTAATTGACATCAATGGAACCAATGGAATAGCTATTAATGGAGTTAACGAAGGAGACCGATCAAGTAGTTCTGTCAGTTTTGCTGGAGATGTGAATGGTAATGGGCTTGATGATTTGATCATTGGAGCTTATTATGCTGATCCAGGTGGAAATAACTTAGCAGGTACCAGTTACATCGTTTTTGGTAGTTCTTCAAGTCTGCCATCATCATTCAACTTGTCAACCCTTGATGGTACTAATGGAGTGGTTATCAATGGTGTCAATGCTTATGATATATCGGGGTTTGCTGTAAGTGCTGCTGGTGACATCAATGGCGATGGATTTGACGATGTGGTTATTGGTGCATTCAGAGCCGCATCTCCTGGTGAGCCATTTGCTGGAATCAGTTATGTGGTTTTTGGTAATGATTCTGGTTTAACCAGTCCTTTAAATTTAGCCAATATTAATGGTATCAATGGTATGGTTATTCGTGGAGAAAGTGCTGTTGACTATTCAGGCTTCTCTGTTGGAGCCGCTGGCGATATCAATGGCGATGGTATAGATGATCTTTTGATTGGTGCAAGATATGCTGATCCAAATGGAGTGAATAAAGCTGGTCGCAGTTATGTGTTGTTTGGTAGTGATGTAGGATTACCCAGCCCATTCAATTTAAGCAATATTGATGGCAGTAATGGCTTCGTAATCAACGGTGTTGGAGTGGAAGATAATTCGGGGTTTTCAGTCAGTGCAGCTGGAGATGTGAATGCTGATGGCATCGATGATTTGATCATAGGGGCTCCATTTGCTAATTCATTTGGAAATGTTGATGCTGGCAGCAGTTATGTTGTGTATGGCAATGACTCTGGACTTCCTCATCCTTTGAACTTGATTGATATCAATGGTTTCAATGGTTTTGTAATTAATGGTGTCAACCCAGAAGATTTTTCGGGAAGGTCAGTCAGTGCCGCAGGAGATGTCAATGGCGATGGCATTGATGATATCATCATCGGTGCGCCTTTTGTAAACGCATTTATTAATTTGCCACCTCCTGTATTGTTAAATGATACTGGAAGAAGTTATGTTATTTATGGCAGCGCTGATCCAATTCCAAATCCATTGAATCTATCAACTTTAAGCGTTCATTCTGGCATGAGGATCACTGGCGCCGATTCCAATGATTTTTCGGGAAGGTCGGTCAGTGCAGCTGGAGATATCAACAACGATGGGTTCGATGATGTCATCATTGGTGCAACAGGTTCAGACCCAAATGGAGAGTCAAATGCTGGTAGCAGTTATGTTGTATTTGGTAGTGATTTGATCTTCAAAGATGGGTTTAATGGTTAGATGGGAAGTTTTATTTTGGTTGTAAGAGTAAGGCCTCGTTCTTAAGCTCTAGCTTGGAAATGCATAGATGATGAGGATGATTTGATTGAAACTGAATTCTAGTATGTATGTTGATTCAGTCTTTTATTGTTTCTCAATGATATAAATAGTAATTTAGGTTCCTATGAATTCCCAAGCTGGAGCTTGGGAACTAGGAAAGATGGATTTAATGGTTAGTAGAGAATAATTTATTGGCTTTACTTGAAAAAATAAGTTCAGTTCACTCAAACCCATTTTCAAAAATGACATCACTGAAATATGGAATGGCAAAATAATTCATGGTTTCAGCCATCAAATCATTACGAATTGATTCAGATGTGATGGTTTCAAAAGGGAAGCCTAAATGAATCACTTGGTAGACACCGGTATCGACATAGGTGCAGGCTGATTGGC
>JBPOFV010000216.1:0-4635 GCA_051252335.1 Marinicella sp.
CAGTTTAACGGTCAAAAGAGCAGGTCAACCCATAAAAATGAATCCAACTGGATTAAAATTATTACAAATTCTGATGGAGTCCAGTCCTTATGTGGTTCCAAGAGAAGAATTAGAGGTTAAAGTGTGGGGGGAAGAGATGCCTGATTCCGACTCTCTGCGAGTACATATCCATGGCTTAAGAACCACCATAGATAAACCTTTTGATAAAAATTTAATCCACACTAGACATGGTATTGGCTACCATGTATCTGACCCGGATGAACTTTCGGAGTAGTATAAAAAGCCGGATAATCATTGGATTTCTGGCTTTCAGTACCCTACTTACCACCCTATTTGCCATCAGTTCTGTGAGCATACGACAATACCTACAAAATGAAGGTATTGCCCAAACTTTTCAAGATGACTTAGACAGCTTTATGTTGAGGTATTCTCTAGATCCTACAATCATTTATAAAGAGCAAATATCAACAAGCATAGAAGGCATCATCACCACACCATCAAGGCTACACTTAGATTTACCGGCTAATTATGCTGACTTAAACGAAGGCACACATGTACTTACGGAAGCTGGGAAAACTTACATTGTGGCAGTCAATAAGAGGCATTCCGTTGACAATCAACCTGTTTGGGGATTTGTTAAAAATGACATCAGTCATATAGGCAATAACTCGCAGTCATTGTGGATGGCCTTTACCATCATGTTTTTGGTCTTTCTACTGTTGGCCTATCTACTGGCTCTTTATGTATCTCAAAAAGCTTTGAAACCATTAAGTAAACTGGCGGCCAAATTAGAAAATTTGACGGCAGATACCCATATTGAGCCTTTGGCCCCTTATTTTCACGAAGATGAGGTCGGTAAAGTGGCTAAAGCATTGGATACATATGCCCAAAAGCTTACCGATTATGTGATTCGAGACAAAGAATTTAATGCCGATGTGAGCCATGAACTCAGAACACCTTTAACCGTCATTCGTAGCACGGTTGAATTGATCAAGTCGAACCCGAACATTTCAGACAAAGAATTGGATCGCATCAATCGCATAGAGAGAGCGACCAAGCAATCAACTGAATTAACTGAAACTTTGTTGTTACTTGCCAGAGAAGAACGCAAAGAACATCCAGGTCATGAACGAACTCAACCGGGACTGATCATTCAAAATATCGTGGCCGGTTTTGAACCCACGCTAAAACTTAAACCTGTGAAAACTAAAATAACAGAAAATGACTGGTTACAAGTCAAAGCACCTGAATCAGTGATTTCTGTGGTCTTAAGTAATTTAATCGGCAATGCCATCAAATACACCACCGAAGGAACGGTTCACATCATCCTCAACAAGAACAGCATCACTGTTGAAGATGAAGGTGTAGGTGTTACAGAATCTGAATTACCTAAATTATTTGACCGCCATTATAGAGCGGGCAAATCCAGCAGCAAAGGGTCTGGGTTAGGATTAGCTATCGTCAAAAGACTGTGTGACCTGTATAATTGGCAAATTGAAATTAAACGTAATAATACTACGGGGTTATCTGCTACGCTAACCTTCAATTAATCGAGACCTTTGTACAAAATGAGTTACACGGATATTACGCCTGTAAGGCACACTTAAGGTTGATGAATTTACGAATAAGTAACGCTATAGAAATTGGATTAGAATGGTGAATCAGCCTTTATCAGATGCTGCGAAAAAAGTTTTACTCTGTTGTCGCCAAGGGCAGTTAAAACAGATGCTGGACATATTGGAATCTGGTTTAAACATCAATGAAGTTAATCACCCGGATTTCGTTCCACTTAATGTGGCACTTAAGCATGGTCGATGGAAAATCGCCAAACATTTGCTCGAAAGCCAAGTCATCCCCATTGAGTCTGATTGTCCTCCACTCATTGCTGCCACTCAATTTAAAAAGGACATGATTCAAGGCATAGAAATGGTCTTTGCTCATACCGCTGACTTGGATGCCGTTGATAAAAATGGTAGAACAGCTTTGATGACCGCTTGTTTGTTAGGCCATGATAAAAAGGTGACTTACTTACTTAAGAACCAAGATGGGATTCATGTAACTGATCATTTTGGGATGAATGCGTATCTTGATTCGGTGATCAGCCAATCGAACTCAATTCTTGAACTATTGATCCAACAGGGAGTCGATGTTCATCACCAAAATCAACAAGGAGATAACGCTTTATTGATTGCTGTGCAGCAACAGAATCCGAATCTCAGAATCACAAAAACGTTGTTAGACAACCAAGTTGACTGTACACAGAAAAACAACTCAGGTAAGTCTGCTCTGAATGTGGCAGAAAAGAAACATCCTGCCATATTCAAACTATTCGTTGCAAAAATTGAAACAGATAAGCAAATGGACCTGCCTCTTTTTAATGATTCGATTACGCCTGAAAATGACAGCCGTGTAATTGCCGATGACAGGGTTGTTGAGACCAATCAGGCTCACAGCCCTAAAGAACAAGTTATTGATGCACAAAAAACACCCTATGCCCAACACTGGTTTGAAGCCATTACTGCAGGCAACCTGGGCCGAATCAATCAACTCAAAGTCAAAGGGGTCCCCATTGACTTAATAGATAAGAAAGGCTGTACTGGATTGATTCATGCTGCGGGCAAAGGCCACCGCGCCGTTGCTTCTTATTTAATTCAAAACAGTGCCAATGTTGAATACCAATCCAACAACGGCAGCACACCTTTATCCAGTGCAGTTATGAGTAATTCAAGGGCATTGGTTGGTTTACTGTTGTCAAATGGTGCAGCTGCAAATGGCTTAGGGCCTGGCGGATACCCATGTGTATCTTTAGCAGCGACGCAATGGAATGAAGCCTGTTTAAGCATGTTATTAGATGCCGGAGCACATGTAGAAACTGTAGACGAACAAGGGATGAATTTATACCATCATGTTGCCATTGCGGCTGAATATTATGGGAACACAGCCAAAGCCAAAAACACACTGCGTGTGATAGATCAATATGGGCTTGATATCAATACTAAAAATCAACAGGGAAATACCGCATTACATCTTATATGCGGTGCCATGAAAGATAAAAAATACCAAGCAGATGACAGCCACATAGCCAACATCACTCATGAAATGTTGAAACTTGGGGCCAATCCAAAGATCGTAAACAATCAGGGTTTTACCAGCATACAATACGCCAAAAAACATGGCCTATTAAACACCAAAGGCGTCATCCTGTCTTACATTGATGCGTGGTAACTCAAAGTGAAACGACAAAAGCTTGAACTCATTTTCCAACAGCATCAGCATTTAATTGAAAAAGCTGTATACAGTCAAAATGTACAAATTTTAGGCGTTACAGCTGATGATGTTTATCAAGAAGTATCCATTCGATTAATAAAAGTCCTAGAAAGTGACCGAGAAATAGAAAACCTTTCGTCATATATATACAGAACAGCGGCTAATGTAATCATTGATTTAGCCAGGAAGCATAAAAGACACCTTCAAGATGTTATTTTACCTGGACAAGATCATGAATCAGAATCGTTTCAAGCTGACTTAGTCAGTGAAGATGCTGAACCAGACCAAGTCATGATTGACTCAGAGGTTCAACAACAAATACTTGAAGCCATTGAATCATTGCCAGAAAGCCGCAGAGTAGCTGTGAAGTTACGATTACAAGGTTACTCAGTAAAAGAAATGGCCGAATTGACAGGCTGGTCTTTTTACAAAGCTGAGAATTTATCTAAAAGAGCCATGGCAGCTTTGAAAGATAAATTAAAAGCCATGAATATTGACTATAACATTGAATAAATTAAAAGTGATGAACATGAAATTGACAGAAAAACAATTGGCTGAAGTTTTTAAAAACCACAGCAAAAAACACACATCAACCAGTGATGCCAGTGATTGTTTAGGTGCCACCGCCGCTTCATCAAACCGCATCAGTCATGTGGAAGACATTGCCAATGATCATACCGGTTCAGCCGCCATGAAAGTTGCCTTGTCTTTAAAAGACTGGAGTCAGGTATTGGGACAATCCATTGAAAACACACGCCAGTCATGGTTCAGTTTTCTTGGAATGGGTAGCCCAATGAAAACTGCCTTGGCTACGGTAACATTTGCTTTTGCATTTGCTGTTGCATTGCCAGAATTCAGCAAACTATCCCAACAAGAACCAATGCATATTCCTATATCACATGATGTTGTCAGTCATGACATCATTAATGCCATGAAATTTGAAGAAAACTCTGATCAAATAATGAAATTTAGTGATGATGGTGAACGCTCTAATGGCGATAGTTTATTTAGAGGCAATTTCGGGTAATTAATAGTTCTCAGAACACGCTTTGTTAAGCATTCAAACATGGCTTGAACAAAGCCAAGAATCCACCAATTGCTCAAATCAAGCAGTCAGAATGGCTGACATGAGAATGCTGTTAAGTTTTCTGTTGGACAAATCAACTGCCTGGGTTTTTGCACATCCGCATCATGAATTAACTCAGTCTCAATGCACACAATTGGATCAATGGATCGCTGATTTAATAGAAGGCAAACCATTGGCTTATATCATTGGCCATCAAGCCTTTTGGGACTTGAATTTAAAAGTCACAAAAGACACCTTAATTCCAAGACCAGATACAGAACTGATTGTAGAAACTGCCCTAG
>JBPOFV010000217.1:0-4632 GCA_051252335.1 Marinicella sp.
TCTCAGTTGTGATCGTTGATATGCAAGGCAGTGCACCACAAGAACCAGGGGCCAAAATGCTGGTGACTGCAGCGTGTACTGACAGCCCCATTGAAGGCACTGTCGGTGGCGGCAAACTCGAATTGTTTGCTATTGAACATGCCAAAAAATTATTGGCAGGTGATGTCAAAAATGCCACCGAAACCTTGACCTTGAATCTACAAAGTGACATAGGCATGACTTGTGGCGGTGTGGTGCAATTGTTTTTTGAAGCCTGTCATCATGATCATTGGCACATCGCCGTTTTTGGCGCAGGCCATGTGGCCCAAGCATTGATTCCGCTGTTGCTGACACTAAGTTGTCAGGTCCATTGTCTTGATAACCGAACAGAATGGTTGGAGAAACTACCCGACAGCCCTGCACTGAATAAAATCGACGCATCATTGACAGGTAACATTGATCAATTACCAACCAATAGCTACATCATCTCAGTCACCCAAGGACATTGTGAAGATGTGAAAATCATCGCCGCTTTATTAAAAACCAGAACCCCACCATTTATGGGCATTATAGGCAGCGATTCAAAAGCAGTACTGCTAAAAAAAGAACTCAAGGCTTTGGGAATTGAACAAACAATCATTGATCAAATCCATTGCCCGATTGGTTTACCTATAGGTGATGACATCCCAGCAGAAATTGCCATCAGTATTGTGGCTCAATTACTACAATTCAGAGATGCTGTTACCACTATTTAATAGTTATGGTTGCATTAAGAAACATTTAGTTTACTTTCAATTCGATAATATTCTCTGTTAGAATGCCGCGTATCCGAGGGGTGGCTGAAGATTAAGCCTGAGATGTCTTTTCAATTTTGACAAACCCTTTGAACCTGATCCGGTTAATACCGGCGTAGGAATGGGTAGACAAATTCATCACGCCAAAACCGGGTCTCAAATTGATAATCGTATTTTAATGAGAGATCCTATGTATATAAAACAATCAATCACAGCCGCCTTACTGTCGCTTTCTTTAGTCTCCTTAGCGCAGACTCAAAGCAATCCCGAAGACACTGAAAAACTTGACGACTTAACTGTTTCTGCCGATTTACGCGAAGACACCACTGTGCGCGAGATTGCCACCAGTGTCGCCGTATTAGACGATGAAACCCTGTCCCAAGCAGGTACCCAACATTTCCAAGATGTGATGGGCTTGGTGCCTAATTTAAATTGGGCTGGCTCAACCAGTCGACCTCGGTACTTTCAAATCCGAGGCATCGGCGAACGTTCACAATATGAAGGCGCACCCAATCCATCAGTGGGTTTTATCATTGATGACATCGACTTCACCGGCATTGGAGGTGCAGCCACTTTATTTGATCTACAACAAATCGAAGTATTACGTGGACCACAAGGTACACGATATGGCGCCAATGCACTGGCTGGCCTGATTTATGTTGAAAGCAAAGACCCAAGTATGGATGAAGCTTATTCCATTGAAACCACATTAGGCGATCATGGAACTTATGCAGCAGGGTTCACTGCCACTGGAGCGCTAGGCAATTCAGAACAAGCAGCTTACCGTTTTGCTGCTCATCAATTTAACCGTGATGGTTTTCGCCACAATGACTTCTTCAACAGTGATGACACGGATCACACCGATGAATTGATGCTGCGCGGGAAAATCAATTGGACCCTCAGTGAAGATTGGCAAGCAGACATGAGTCTTATGTTGGTTGATGTGAATAATGGTTTTGATAAATGGAACCCGGAAAACACCTTCACCACCAACTCTGATGATTTGGGCATCGATGATCAGCGATCCATAGGCTTTAGTTTAAGAAATACCCTGTCATCTGCGACCAACTTTGAACTGATCAGCATCACCAGTTACACCGATTCTGAAATCCAATATTTTTTCGATGGCGATTGGGGTAATGATTCCTACTGGGGTGAATATGCACCTTATGATTTCACTTCGAACAACGACCGAGACAGAACCAACTTCACCCAAGAATTTCGCATGGTTTCAAATCCAGAGTCACGTATTTTCAATGCATCAACTGATTGGATCATGGGTGTTTATTTAGCCCAACTGGATGAAGAAAACGTCATCAATGATTTTTTCAACGATGACGTATATCGAGATTTCAGCAGCCGGTTTGAAGCCACAAACTGGGCGATTTTCAGTCAACTAGACACCCATATAAATGAAGATACTGTTTTGACCACTGGTCTGCGTTTTGAGCACCGAACAGCCGATTATTTAGACAACAATGGCCTAGACCTAGACCCCAGCGATGACATGATTGGTGGTCAAATTTCAATTAACCATGCCTTGAATGACCAACAAAACATTTATGCCACCTTATCTCGTGGTTACAAAGCAGGTGGCTTTAATTTAAGCGCCTCTCTTCCAGAAAACCGACGTGCTTATGACCCTGAATATCTCTTGAACTTCGAAGTAGGTATGAAAGCCTTATTAATGGATTACCGGTTAAACCTCAATGTCAGTGCGTTTTACTCCAAGCGCCAAGACATGCAAGTTAGCACCTCTGTGCAAGAAGACCCAACAGATCCATTGACCTTTGTATTTTTTACTGGCAATGCGGCAGCAGGAAAAAATTATGGGCTAGAAGCGGACTGGATGTTTCAACTGAACCGCAACTGGAGTTTACATGGTGCATTGGGTTTATTAAATGCAACTTTTTCTGATTATGTCACAGTGGATGATAACTTCAATGGTCGAAAACAGGCTCATGCACCAGACTATACTTATAACCTTGGCATGAGCTATCAAGGTGATTCAGGTTGGTTTGCTCGGGCAGACTTGAATGGTTCTGATGGATTCTATTTTTCCGATTCACATGATCAAAAAGCCGACAGCCGAGAACTCTTAAACATCAAACTGGGTTATCAGGCCGATACTTGGTCAGTTTATGCCTGGGGCCGAAATGTATTGGATGAGCGCTATGCAGTTAGAGGTTTCTTCTTTGGATTGGAACCACCTGATTATGTTGATACACTGTATAAGCATTTAGGCGACCCAAGACATTTTGGTATAACAGCCCAATTCAACTTTTAGGAGTCAATATGAATATTTCAGTTGAAATCAGTTTATATCCATTGGACCAAAACTACATTCCTCCGATTCAAGATTTCATTGATCGGCTCAATACGTATGCTGAATTAAAAGTAATCGAAAACACCATGAGCA
This sequence comes from Marinicella sp., assembly GCA_051252335.1. Classification (GTDB taxonomy): domain Bacteria; phylum Pseudomonadota; class Gammaproteobacteria; order Xanthomonadales; family Marinicellaceae; genus Marinicella. The sequence continues at coordinate 3,193 of JBPOFV010000217.1, forward strand.
CACAGGTGTATGGTGAATATGCCAAGGTGTTAGAAATTCTGAACACTGAGATGCAGCGAACTCATCAAAATACCCCCAAAGCGGCATTTGTCATGAAAATACTGAATGGGGATTTATCTCCTGATGCATGATATTTGGCAACAAATTCTCATCGCTTGGCAAGCCCAACAACCCCTTGAAATTGTGGCTGTAATAGCTGCCATTTTGTATTTGATTCTTGCCATAAGAGAGCAAATCTGGTGTTGGTTTTTTGCCTTCATCAGTACTGCCATCTACATTTACTTGTTTCACAGCGTTTCTCTGTTGTCTGAATCGCTGTTAAATATCTACTATTTATTGATGGCAATCTATGGTTGGTATCAATGGCGACAAGGACATAACAAACAACCACTAAAAATTGTCAGTTGGCCTTTGAAAAAGCACATGCTATTGATTTTAATCACTGGCCTAGCTGTCCCCCTGCTTGGTTATGGCATGAGCCAAATAGGTGCATCCATGCCCTATTTAGATGCATTTACCACTTGTTTCGCCGTCCTGGCCACAGTAATGGTGGCGCATAAAGTATTACAGAATTGGCATTATTGGTTGGTAATTAATTTGGTTTCTGTATACTTATTTATATCTAAAGATTTATTGTTAACTGCGGCTATGTTTGCCTTGTATGTGATCTTAACCATCATAGGCTACATCAGCTGGAATAGACATTATGCACTCCAGAGATCATTGGCATAAAAGGCTGTTACAAATCACCAATATCCATAACGTCGGGTTGTTGGAATGGCAAGCTGTCCAATCTGGAAGCTCTAATCACATGTTCAAAGTCAAAACCAATGTCGGCATTTGGATGATTCGAATCAATCGGGCGGCACTGGGCATAGACCGCTTTGAAGAAAAACGCATCATGACCTTGATTGAATCATTAAACATTGGTCCCAAAGTCATTGAAATCAATCCCGTAGAAGGTCACTTAATCACAGAATACATGGCACAGCCTTCATGGCAGAAAGCCGACTTTAAAGACCCAACAAAATTACAAAGGCTGCATGAAGTACTCAATCAATACCATGCCATTCCTTATGAATATTTACCCAGCAGACTGGATCACAGATTAAAAAAGTATTTAAAATCCATCAAACAGATTCCAGTAGAAACCACCATGGTATTGTTAGAATCTATTCAGAAACTGGACTTTTTAGGCTTTTGGAAAGCCAACAACACCTTATTCCATTCTGACCTCAATCCAAATAACTTATTAGGTTACGGCAGTCAAACCACCCTTATTGATTGGGAATTTGCCGGTCAAGGACATCCCTTGTTAGATTGGCTGATCTTGGAACATGAAACCAATATTGATTTATCTGCATATTATCCTGAAGACATCAATCCAGTCTGGATCAACCCAGCGCAAAGAATGATCCAAGCCATGATGAAACTTTGGCC
>JBPOFV010000218.1:0-4631 GCA_051252335.1 Marinicella sp.
GATTAATATCACCGAAATTTTAGCTTCACTCATGCTGGCAAAAACACGTGCTGCCATGCCAACCATACCTTTCATGCCTGGGCCAGAAACATTAATCATGGCCACATCTGAAAGGTTTGAAATGGCTTTTACAGTTTTTTTCTGACGGGTTTGAGCAGAAATAACCGTCCCATGATGACTGGGGTTGTGGGTGTTCTTAATGACGCATTTAATTTGGTGCTTGGCCAATGGAGTGATGGTTTTTGGGTGCAACACTTTGGCGCCGAAATAAGACAATTCCATGGCTTCCTGGTATGACATTTGTTCAATTAACTGTGCTTGATCAACCAAACGTGGATCAACACTGTAAATACCATCTACATCGGTCCAGATTTCACAACTATTGGCTTTCACACAAACCGCTAAAATGGCTGCAGAATAATCTGAACCGTTTCGTCCTAAAGTGATTAAGTCGCCTTCGGGATTCACTCCATAGAATCCAGGCATCACAGAAATGGCAGTGAGCGCAGGATAGTGTTTTTCAAATTCAGGCAAACAATGATCAATATCTGCAATGGGGTCATCAGCATCGTCTTCAGAATAAATAAACAGTTTAGGGTCCAAAACTGTGACTGGATTTTGAGTTCTGAGCAAGGTAGCCATCAACAAGGTACTGAATTTTTCTCCGGTTGATAAAATTTGAGCTTTGGTTATTTCCGGACAAAACCCTATCAAGGCACTGCCTTGTGCCCAATTTCTTAATTGATCTAATAAATTGGCAGTTTGTTGTTGGCTTTTACTGGCATCAAAATCAACCCTAATGGCGGCACAATCCGTGCTGATGGTTAATAGTTTTTGGCTGATCAAGTCAAGTTGTGCAGTTAACTCTTGTTGCTCATTGATTAAGTTAATCAAAACAACCAAGTCATTGGTTATGCTTTGAGGCGCTGAAAAGACTGCACACAAAGGTTCTTGCTGAGATTCTATCAAAGCAACAACATGGTTAAATTTTTTTGCGGTGGCCAATGATGAGCCGCCAAATTTCATGACTTTCATAATTTTTCTGATTTAAAAAAAAGCCCGTGAGTTGTCTCCAAGTCACGGGCTTTAAATAGTTATTAAACGATTCAGCACATGACGCGATGCAATGTGATGGTAATTGTTGTCGATGTAATGAATCTAATTGGCATGGGACTAATATATTGAGTTTGGCATTAAATTACAAGAATAGAATCACTGGAAATTAAAAAATATGCCATGAAACACAAAGGACAACAGTTCATCTAAGCTCATTATTTGATTGGTATGACCTACTTAAAAGACTGACCAATCAACAATCCTCATTTCGTTTCAATTTAAACGGTAGGATTATAAGCAGTCAAAAGTATAAAATTACTCCGAATTTAACACATTTTATCTCATGGGTTTGCTATAACCTAATAAGTTTATTAACCAAAGTGATGAAATGAAAATCCTGATCCTCTTTACAGCAGCTTTGTTATTATCTGCCTGTCAATCCAATAATCGCAGCCGCGTAGATTATGCGGCATTCATCTCAAGCCAAGGTTTGGTCCAAAAAAACCGAGTACAACAATTCAGATTTCAAGGGTGGCAGCCTTTAGATGCCAGGTATTTAATTTTACGCAGTAACCAACGCAAGAGTTATCTGATTAAACTGATGTCATATTGTAACGAATTACCTTATGCACAAACCATACACCTGAATCAAGGCACTGGTTCAACGCTTAATGCCAAGTTTGATTCCATTTTAATACCTGGTCACATGCAACAGGAGTGTACCATCCACAGTATTTATGAAATGGATAAGGTTCAAAAACAAGCCTTGTTAGATTTAAGCAACCAATCTGAAGAAATCCGAGGCTAGCTTATTTTGATTACTGTGATGCCTGGTTTTTAAAAACTTCTCCGCCCTTCATCACAAATTGAACAGATTCCATGGTTTTGATATTTTCAAGCGGGTTTTCATCGACTGCAATGATGTCTGCCAATAAGCCTGCTTTAATTTCGCCTCGATCTGACACGCCTAATAATTCGGCTGAATTTATGGTGGCCGATTGTATGGCGCCTAATGCACTCATGCCTTTTTCCATCATCGAAGCCATTTCATAGGCATTTTGTCCATGCGGTATCAAAGGTGAATCTGTACCTAAGGCAATTTTCACGCCAGCTTTGATGGCTGCTTGCAGGTTTTCTTTGGCCAGCGGCAAAACATATTTGGCTTTGGCAGCAATTTTGGCATCCATGTGGTCAATGCCGTCCATCACGAAATCGACCAAACCTGTGGTAGGAACCAAGAATACATTGTTTTCTTTCATCATTTTCATGCCTTCTTTATCTAACAATGAACCATGATCAATGGAAGAAACACCCGCTCGTATAGCGGCTTTGATGCCTTCAGTACCATGTGCGTGTGCGGCCACTTTGGTGTGATGCCGATGGGCTTCTTCAACGATGATTTTCATTTCTTCATCGCTTAATTGTTGTGCGCCGACTGAATCTTCCAATGACATGACACCAGCCGTGGCATGTATTTTAATGACTTTAGCGCCATGCTTGATTTGGTAGCGAACGGCTTCTATGGCATCCAGTTTACCGTTGATGATGCCATGTTTAGGTTCTGGTTCAAAAATAGATTCAGCCAAGCCCAAGCTTAAATCACCATGTCCACCGCTGATGCTGATCATGTGACCAGCAGGAACAATTCGTGGTGAAACTATCCAACCTGCTTGCTCTGCTTCTGATAATGCAGCACCGATCAATTCATGGGTGATGTGAACTTGGCCCACATTTCTGACAGTTGTGAACCCTGCCATTAAGGTCAGCTCTGCATTTTTTGTCGCTCTGATGGCACCCTTGCTGGCGCTTTCATTGGTAATGATTCCGCCAAAACCATTGTTGTAATCCAGATCCAAATGGGTGTGCATGTCCATTAAACCGGGTAATAATATTTTTCCTGAAAGGTCGATGACCTTGACATCTACTGGTGTGCTTTTGGGGTTTATGGCTTCGATTTTATCGCCAGTAATCAACACCAATGCTGGCTTGATCAATTGGCCAGATCTGACATCGATGTAGCCATCAGCTTTAATCAAAGTTGTTTGGGCATCCAGTGTATTGATGAGAAAAGTGCACAACAGAACAGTCAAAATGGTTTTCATGGTCTCCCCCGATGAGATAATTTGATGGGTTAAAAAAAGAGAAATATCATAGCACATTTGTTGTTATCGCAAAATTGAGCTTTTGATTCATTGAGTCTATCTATTGTTATCGCTTAAGATATTTAGTTCTTCTTTTAGTATGTGTCAACATGAAAAAAATTAACCTGGTTTTGATTGCGTTATTAACCTCATCGATTGCTGCGGCTGGAGAACAAAGATTTGGTTTATTGAATGACTTGGCTGGACATTGTTATCAAGCCAGTTTTCCTGATGGTGAAAAAATTGATACCCATTGTTTCAGTGAAAAATACAATGGTGCATTCATCGTTGATGACCATGTTGTTTGTGGTAAAGGCGAGCCTTATTATGGTGAGACTTGGTATGCAGCAGAAGGTGAAAATAAAGCTGTAAAGTTCAGATATTTTAACTCCTTGGGAGGAGTCAGTGAAGGTCCGGTCAGTTTTCAAGAGAGTCAAATTGTTTTTCCAGAAGAAAAATACCGAAGTGGCAGTGAAGAAACCACTTATAAAACTGTTTGGACAGTGGCTGAAAAACAGTACACTTCCGACATGGTTCAATTACAAGAATCAAAATGGCAGCCTGTTTGGCAGATGCTTTTCAAGCAAGTTGACTGGGAAGAGCAACAGGTAGTTACCAGAGATGATGCGCTGAATTTAAGGTGTTTATAAAAACCATAAAGTGTATTCGTACAGTTGAAATATTGCTTACATCTTCCAAAATAAGACCACAGTAAGATCTTATGTATGACATTCTTCGTACTGAATCTTTGCCAGCGTTGACAAACATGTGTACAATTAAATCAAAAAAGGGTGAAGTCAAATGCAAAGTGAAGTTCAAAGAAACCGGATCCACTCATTAGATATTTTAAGGGGCTTGGTGATTGTTTTAATGGCCATTGACCATGTCAGAGATATGTGGTCTTTAGAAGCCTTTCAACCGGAAGACTTGACGCAAACTTCACCAGAGTATTTTTTTACCCGCTGGATAACCCATTTCTGCGCCCCTGTGTTCGTTTTCTTAGCAGGTACTTCGTCCTTCCTTTACCAAGCCAAAATCAATAACACCAAATCCTTAAGTCAATTCCTATTGATCAGAGGCTTTTGGTTAATCTTTATTGAAATTATGGTGGTGAATTTCAGTTGGATGTTGGGGTTCTTCTGGAATGAATGGGGTTTCTTTTTACAAGTGATTTGGGCGCTTGGTGTTTCGATGATTGCCTTGGCTGGTTTGGTTTGGTTGTCTGATAAAATGATTTTGCTGATCGCCTTACTGATGATTTTTGGTCATAACGCATTGAACTATGTTGTGCCAGCTGACTTAGGTTCATTTGATTGGATGTGGAAGTTATTGCATGAAACGGGTTACCAGGGATTGAATGAAAGTGGTAATTGGGGTGTTTATTTTGCTTACCCCATCATTCCATGGATCGGTGTTATGGCTGCAGGTTATGTG
>JBPOFV010000219.1:0-4631 GCA_051252335.1 Marinicella sp.
AAACCACCCAATGCTTCAATTTGCGCTTTTTCTTCATCTGAAAGTTGTTTAATCCAATCTGGCTTAAGCCAATCATGTGGAATTAAAAATGATTCAAAATCTTCGACCATCTCCAAATTATGAAAGTAATGTCCAAATGCCAAATCGAACCGATCAAAATATTTTTCATCTTTTACCATGCACAGTTTAGCCAGTTGATAAAACTCATCAATCGAAGCAAATACCACTTGTTTTTCTAAAGCCTCTAAAAGCACCAATAATTCTTTAACGGTTACAGGCAGCTGAGCTTTTTTTAAGGTGTAAAAGAAGTCAATTAACATCGAATCAATACTATCCTTGACGGCGCATCATGAAAGCCAATTTTTGTAACATATGTACATCTTGTTCATTCTTTAACAAAGCACCATATAGTGGAGGAATGGCTTCTTTGATACTTTTGTTTTGTAAGTTTTCTATGGGTATGTCATCTGCAACCAGTAGTTTGATCCAATCAATCAACTCAGAAGTCGATGGTTTCTTTTTCAATCCCGGCACATCCCTGACTTCAAAAAACACTTCTAAAGCAGCATTGAGCATATTTTTTTTCAGATCCGGATGATGCACCTTGATGATGGCTTCCATGGTTTTTTTATCTGGAAAGCTGATGTAATGAAAAAAACATCGACGCAAAAACGCATCAGGCAATTCTTTTTCATTGTTACTGGTTATGATGATGATCGGCCGGTGTTTGGCCTTAATTGTTTCACCTGTTTCATACACTGAGAATTCCATTTTATCCAATTCAACCAATAAGTCGTTGGGAAATTCGATGTCTGCTTTATCAATTTCATCAATCAACAACACCACTTGTTCATCCGCTGTGAACGCTTGCCACAGCTTCCCTTGTTTGATGTAATTTTTGATGTCATGGACTTTGGCATCTCCCAATTGAGAATCGCGCAAACGAGATACGGCGTCATATTCATACAATCCTTGTTGAGCTTTGGTGGTGGACTTGATGTGCCAACTGAGCAAGTTTTTACCCATGGCTTTGGCCACTTCTTCTGCCAACATCGTTTTACCTGTTCCAGGCTCACCTTTGATCAACAAAGGTCTTTGTAATGTGACAGAAGCATTCACTGCTAACTGCAAGTCATCAGTCGCCACATAATTTTCTGTACCCGTAAATTTACTCATGCAATAGCATCAATTTTAAGAATGGTATATTTTAACCAGTCAAGGTGAAAATAACAGCAACAGTCACTCAAATCCATTCACAAAGATGGCATCACTAAGAACCGTTAATACACCTGTTTGTGCCATGTGTTCTGGATTCGCACAATAAAATGGGTAAATACCTGCTGAATTCATTCGCACATAAATCTCCCATGGAAACCCAGAAGGGTCAGTATCTACAATTGTGCCATCATTTTCACAGCCATCGGCACATATCAAACTGTCATCAGCGGTTCTGAAATTATGGACACCACCTTGATTCAACACATGTAAAAACTGCCCAGCCTCAATGGTTATTTCACTGGGGAGAAATTGATTATCAATGGTGGCATCAATTTGTTGCACCACAGATTCATCAGGGGCTTCAACCACCACAGTGCCAACCATACCAAATTGCACATGCGGCTGACATTCATAGGGTATGGTTCCAGGGATCCGGAAAGTAACTTCAGCTTGCCATTGTTCGGCTGAAGGGTCACCATTACCTCCTTCAATGGCATCACAGCCTTCAGCGCAACGGAATCGGCCTACCGAGTATATATTATGCGAACCGGTGCCATCGTTGATCCAACGAACTGTGTCTCCGGCTTGAATCACAACCACTGAAGGACTGAATGAATTACTGCTGACTATTACAGTATGTATTCTGCCCCAAACTGGCAACGAAAACCCAATGACAAATAAGCTCAGATAAATTTTATTGATGCGATGATACATAAATGGCTGTAGGCATGGTGTCTTAATACTGACTATTAAACTGTGAATTCTAACGTTAATATTTTGCTAATAACACCATCGAACAATTTATTTCTTCCAGATGTGTGAACCAATTCTCACAATGGTGCCGAAAATGAGCCTAAATTAAATAGCCATTATTGGCTGGTTTAAATTATGAATATATTTCCTAAAAAATATTATGATCGATCATTAATTGATCTACCTGAAAAATCTATTCCTCCTGCAGTGGCAACAACAAAAACCACAACAGCAGCGAAAGACGGCCCTTCACTTTCTATTGATCCTCCTGAATTTGTTGGTACCATAACTCCGCCAAACCTCACCCACAGAATCATGAACAAAATGGCATTTGGAGCAAAAGACAGTGATTTAGCTCACATTGATAGCCTTCCTGGTGGCAGTGAAATGGATCGAGTTTTGGCTTATATTGATGAGCAACTTGAGCCACAAAACATTGATGACACTGCGGTGGATCAAATGCTTACACAAGGCTTTGAAACGCTGAATAAAACCCAGCAGGAATTTTTTCAAGAACATGTACATATTCCAGGGGGTGGCGACATTCCTTGGGAAATCCACATTCAACCAGGTCGTGAAACTGTTTATGCAGCTTTTATAAAAGGGATAAACAGTAAACGTCAATTGAATGAAGTTCTTGCCGACTTTTGGCACAACCACTTTAATGTTTATATAGAGGGTGACAACACCCAACCCATGTATGTTCACTATGACAGAGATGTGATCAGACCCAATGTATTGGGTAATTTTCGCGACATGTTGTATGCAGTGACTCGATCAAATTGCATGCTGTCTTATTTAGGCAACGGAGTCAACGAGCAATCCGCACCGAATGAAAATTACGCCAGGGAATTGCTGGAATTGCATACCATCAGTGCCAAAAATTATTATGGCCATATGCCTTGGCAAGATGTTCCTACAGATGGCGAAGGAAGGCGACTTGGTTATGTAGAAGCCGACGTTTTAGAGTTGTCACGTGCTTTAACTGGATGGTCTTTCAGTGGTGCAAGTTGGCAAGATTATCAATACTTATACCCCGATCCACCTGATCCAATTGATCCCAGCCAGGCTCCAACAGGATTATTCATGTTCAGACCAGATTGGCATGATGAAGGCATTAAACGTGTCATGGGCGTTGACTTTGACTTTGACTCAAATGAGCCTGAAAAGGATGTCAATGACATCTTAGATATGTTGGCTGAACACCCTGCAACTGCCCAATTTTTAGCCTATAAGTTATGCAGAAGATTCATCGCTGATGATCCTTCAGCGCTCATAGTAGACCAAGTTGCAGACACCTTACATCAAAACTGGCAAGCCAACGATCAAATTAAACTCGCCATGGAAGTGTTATTAAAATCTTCTGACTTTTTAAACACTTGGGGAGAAAAAATTAAGCGACCTTTCGAAAGGACCATAGCAGCCATGCGACAAATTGAATATGGATTTGACTTTAATCCCAGTAATGAATATTCAAGTTGGCATCATTGGGGTTTCCAGGATTCAGGACAGCCGCCTTTTGGCTGGACATCACCCAATGGGTATCCAGACGTCAAGGCCCACTGGCTCGGTGCATCCAGCATCATGTCTACATGGAAATTCATTCAATGGATTGGTCGCTTCAGAGATGGCAATAACAACGATGAACCCTTTAACAATATTTTGGACATTACCGCCAATGCATTGACAGAAGGAGAAAGAACTGCAAACAACATCGTAAACTTTTGGTATGAAAAAGCATGTGGTTTTACGCCTGAAGTTGGGACCCAGGACAAATTAGCTAAGTTCATGTCTTATCTAGACACATCTAACCCTGTAGGTACTGACCGTGATACGCCCATAGATATTTATTCAAATGACTGGCCTGGATACAACCAAGAGCGTTTATTTGCCGTGGTATCTACCTTATTACTTACCGCAGAATTTAACTACAGATAAGGAGATAATCATGAAAAAAATAAACAGACGTAGTTTTATCAAAGGATCCGGCTTAGTCAGTATTGCTGGCTTAGGTGGACTTCAACTAGGCTTTGCTAACTCTTTACTTACCCGCGGTTCAGGAGGCTCACAACGTGACTTATTGGTTTACGTGTTTCTTAACGGCGGTATGGATGGGTTAAATATGGTGCCTCCACGTTCAGGCCCTGATTACACACAATACAGCACAGTTTTGCGGCCCAATTTACACATACCTAACTCAATTTCATTGGCATTAGATGGCCAAACTGCCTTTGGCATGCATCCATCAGCAACAGGCTTAGCTGAGCTATTCAACACCAATAAAATGGCCATTGTGCATGCCACAGGATTGATTGAAGCCAATCGGTCACATTTTGAAGCCACGAAATACATGGAGTTGGGGTCTCAGACTGTCACCACTTTAGGTACTGGCTGGTTAACCCGCTATTTCAATTCATCGGTAAACACGCCGAGCGAAGCTGTGATGCCTTCGATTGTTCCTTCTTATGGCAATACAGATGCAGTTTTAGGTGATCCATCGGCATTGGTGATGGCCAACCCTCAAGAGTTTAGTTTGTCTGACGGTCACTGGTCCTGGAGTGATCAAATGCAAAATATCCTGTCTGAAATAAATGCCAGTCCAAACACGCTTGAACAATTGGTAACCCACCAAACACTCAATGCATCAGACATTATTCAAG
>JBPOFV010000220.1:0-4617 GCA_051252335.1 Marinicella sp.
AGTTGAAGTGCTGCAGGTTCAAACTAATTAACATCGCGTGTTTTTTTATGAGGCTTCGGCTTCGCTCAGCCAGCGGAATACCGCACACTGAGCAAAGTTGAAGTGCTGCAGGTTCAAACTAATTAACATCGCGTGTTTTTTTATGAGGCTTCGGCTTCGCTCAGCCAGCGGATTATCGCGCACTGAGCGGAACCGAAGTGTAAAACCACAGCGACTGTATTCATCTTAGTACTAAAGAGCGTTAAGAAGATTGATTTATTGTGTACTCTCAGCCAGAATGACGCGCTATGATTCAATTGACCAACCTTTCTTTGCGTCGCGGCCACAAACTGTTGTTTGAGGACGCCAGCATCAGCATCCATCCGGGACAAAAAGCCGGTTTAACCGGCGCCAATGGCACGGGAAAATCAAGCTTGTTTGCCTTGTTGATGAACCATTTACATGCCGATCTTGGCGAATGTAGTGTACCCAAGCATTGGCAAATCGCTCATGTCAAACAAGAAACGCCAGCTTTAGAACAGTCAGCTTTGGATTATGTGTTGGATGGTGACGTGGTTTTTCGAAATGTTGAACAAAAGATTGCCGCCGCCACAGAGCAAGAGCAACACGACAAACTCGGTGAGTTGTATGCAGAAATGGAACACATTGGTGGTTATGCCGCACATGCCAAAGCAGGACGTCTGCTTCATGGTTTAGGGTTTGGTGTCGGTGAAGAATTGAATTCGGTAAAATCATTTTCAGGTGGTTGGCGCATGCGTTTGAATTTGGCTCAGGCGTTGATGTGCCCTTCAGATTTGTTGTTACTTGATGAGCCCACCAACCATTTAGATTTAGAAGCCGTTGTTTGGTTACAGGATTGGTTGAAACGCTACGAAGGAACCCTGTTGTTGATTTCTCATGATCGTGATTTCTTGGATGGTGTGGTGAAACACATTCTGCACATTGAACATGAAAAATTAACCCTGTACAGCGGAAATTATTCAGACTTTGAGAAAACCAGAATGGAGCAGCTGGCTTTACAACAAGCCATGTTTGAAAAACAACAAAAGCAAATTGCCCACATGCAGTCTTATGTGGATCGCTTTCGTTACAAAGCCAGTAAGGCCAAGCAAGCACAAAGTCGTTTAAAAGCCCTTGAACGCATGGACACCATTGCTGCTGCGCAGGTTGAAAACCCTTTTCATTTTGAATTTTACCCTTGCCAGAATTTGAAGCACCAAATCGTTGAATTGGAACACGCAGATATTGGCTATGGTGAGGTGAACATTTTTCAAGACCTGAGCTTTTCCGTCACAGCCGGTGCACGCATTGGATTATTGGGACGCAATGGTGCTGGAAAATCCACTTTGATCAAGGCCATGTCAGGTGAAAAAGAACTGAAAAAAGGCGAACTGAAAACCGCCAAGGATTTACACATAGGTTATTTTGCTCAGCATCAATTAGAACAATTGGATTTAAACAGCAGTTGTATTGAGCATGTGATTCAACTTGATGCCAAAATCAACAACACTGCAGCCACTGAACAAAGTATAAAGAATTTTTTGGGTGGTTTTGGTTTTCGAGGTGAAAAAGCCGACACCCCAATCAAGCCGTTTTCTGGCGGCGAAAAAGCCCGCTTGGCTTTGGCACTGATTGTGTACCAAAGACCTGATTTGTTGTTACTGGATGAACCCACCAATCACTTAGACTTGAACATGCGCGATGCCATCAGCTTTGCCCTTCAAAGTTACGAAGGTGCCGTAATACTGGTCTCACATGATAAACACATGCTCAATTCAGTGATTGATGAAATGGTCTATATTGATCGCGGCCAAATCCACCCTTTCGATGGTGATTTGGATGAATACCAAAGTTTCATCAAAGCCCAAATCAAACAGGCTGAATCCGATGAAGCCGCCTCCAATAATGTGGTTGTCATCACCAGTAAAAAACAAGATCATAAGGCCAAAAAAGCTGCTAAAAACCGGCTACAAAAACTGGAACGCATGATAGATGATTACACGCAAAAACTGGTGGACGTCACAGCTCAGTTAGGCACAGAAGAAATCTACAACCCTGAAAATGCGCATGAACTGACCCTTTGCCTGAATCAATCCAAGGAACTTAAAATGAAATTGGATGAAGCCGAAGCTGAATGGTTGGAGTTAAGTGAAGAATTGGGTGCTTAAAAACAGTCAATTATTTCAGCCAGACTTAAGGGATTGCAAAACTTCATCAGTAACAAACTCAGGATTTACAAACTCAACATCTGTTTAAAGTGGCTGGCATGCCTTCTTGAGACATCTATTTCTGCCTCATCGTCCATGGTTAGTAACAAGCCGCTGGTTCCGCAGGGTTCTATATTCTTGATGAATTCAATGTTCACGATGTGACTGCGATTAGCACGGAAAAACTGTTTCTCAGGTAACCGTGTTTGGATTTGGCTCAGGGATTTATATACCAAGGGTTGGTCACGGCCAAAATTGATCTGAGTGTAATTTCCGTGACTAACAAAATACCTGATGGTGTTGATATCAACCAACCAACAACGGTCCTTATCTTTGACAAATATTTTGTGGTCAATGGGTTTATTCGTTGCTTGGCTATCAGTCAATGACAGTACTTTTTTCAAAGCCTGACTGAATCTTTTTTCACTGACTGGTTTCATCAAATAATCCAAAGCATTCATTTCAAATGCTTTGATCGCAAATTCATCGTACGCTGTTGTGAAAATAACGGCAGGACACCATTGAATTTGATCTAATACATCGAAACCCGTACCATCAGGTAAATTGATGTCTAACAAGATTAAATCTGGCTTTTCTTGCTCAATGGCTGTTATCGCCTGTGCCACTGTCTTCGCTTTGGCCACCACTTGAATGCTGTCATGAGGTTTTAACAACTCCAACAACTCATTCTGTGCCAAGCGCGAATCTTCTACGATGACAGCTTTGATACTCATTCATCAACCTCCCTGTTAACTTGCTTTGTGGCTGGCAAAGAAATTTCGACCACAACTTGATTTTCAATTTCATATATTTTTATACTGGCTTGGTCAGCATACAACAGCTGCAACCTTTTTTTAATGTTAGCTATGCCCAAACCCATTTGGGTTGTTTGCTTGTTATTGAGTTTCTGCAATCCACCTGGATTTCGAACTTCAATTCGTAATATCTTGGCATGCACGCTAACGCCTAAATAGAGTACACCTTTACCCACATGATGATCAATGCCATGCTTGATGGCGTTTTCAACCAACAATTGAATCATCATGGGTGGCACTTGATAAGGCAACAGATCAGAGCTGATGTCTTCTTGGTATTCAAGTCGGTCTTCATATTGGATTTGTGACAACTCAATATAGGATCTGACCACGTCAATTTCTTGACCCAAACTGGTTAAGCTGTTTTTCGATTGATTCAATGAATATCGCAATAGGTCTGACAATTCAGTCAACATATGCCTGGCTCGGTTCACATCTTCCAACATCAAACCCCTGATGTTATTCAATCCATTGAACAGGAAGTGTGGATTTAACTGGCCAATCAAATTGTTGAGTTCTGCTTCTTTCAATTGCAACTTGGTTTGTTGTTGTTCAGATTGTAACTGATTCAATGCACTGACATGATTAATCACCACATAAACCACACTCCAAATGCCAATCACCAATACCATCACCATCCAGTTTTGATAAACGGATAACATAAAAAACACAAAGGCTTGGGTGTAACCAAAAAGTAAGTAATAAAATCCCATGGCAACGGTGATCAACACCGCTGATAAAAAACCGAGTACAACCACCAAAACACCTAACTTCAACCAGACAAATGGCGTGCCAAGTAGCATCAATTTATACCGATGAATCAGCTCTCTTAAAATCAAACAAAGGCAGGTGTTGACCAGTAACAATACCACCAATGACACCAGCCCCTGTTCCAACGATTCAACTTGATTAATCTGTCGTGTGATGAAGTTGATAAGGATGAAAACGCCCCATACAGAACAATGAAATAACCAAAAATATTGATTGGTTTTGGGTGCTTTCAACCAGGCCATGTTTATCCTCTTAATAACGCTATTTAGAACCTTTGATTTAACCATTCACTCATGGCTTGTAAAGCCAAGGGTGAAAACGATTCGGTTAGCTTACCGTACTCTGAGGTTGAACCGGTATCACTGGTTTGAAATAAATGATTCAATTTAGGCAGTGTTTTGATGGTAAAGTCTGAATGGCCGGCTTTTGTAAGTGCTGACTCAATGCCACCTAAATTAGAAACAGCAGCTACCTGAAGGTCGTTTTCACCATTGAGGGCCAACACGGGAATTTTGACTTGAGACAGGTAAGTTTCTGGCTCAAAGGCGATGAAATACTTAAACCATGGGGTGTCATAAAGCTTTAAGTTGTTTTCAACCGCCATGTTGAGATGTTTCTCATTGTTGGATTGGCTTTCCAGCTCTGCCGTTAAGTATGTGTTTACTTTTGAGCTGTAATCTGCTGTTTGCGACCATTCAACCAGTTTCTGGTGCAAGACCAAATCTTTGGCCCTTTGTTGCTCAAGCGCTGCAAGCTGTTGTCCCATGGCTTTGGCTATCAGGAACTTTTGTTCTGCCAATAATTCAGTGATCGGTACGCCAGGT